>DRTT01000175.1 GCA_011372105.1 Candidatus Aerophobota bacterium | reverse complement strand
GCTCATAAATTCTCTGTTTAAGCCGCGGGGTTTGCCATCAACAAGCTCATACTCCATACAAAGTGCGAAGGTGAGGTTTTTTCTTTCACATATATTGCGCAATTTATCAAAAAGGCTTTTTCTGTAATCTACCTTAGCATGCATGTAACCGTCTATATTTTCTGTATAAAGCTTTTGATAATCCCACTTACAGGTTGTCCCAAATTTTTTATCTATGATATCCAAAACCTGATTTAATATTTTAAGAGGAATATCAAGACAACTTGCTACTATGTGGGTGCATCCTGAATCCTTTGCTCTCTGAATAACTTCTTCAATTTTTTTCGGATCGTCGGTTATATAAGGGAAGACAGGGTCTATACGACACACAGAAAAGATACCATTTTCTGACAAAAGACTTATATTTTCAAAAAGCTCGTCAGTAGTTGCCCCATAAGGAACAAGAACTTTTCTCAACCTTTCATCACAGGTGAGTATGGAAATTTGTCCAAAAGAATGGGGTTGATTTTTTATAATCTCAACTATTTTAGGAGGAATTTTAGCTTTGGTTATAAATTCTATAGGGATGTTTCTTTCTATAAATACTTTTATGATTTTTTCAGATAAATTGTAAACATTATCAAGAGGCTGAAAGGGGTCTGTAACAGGAGAAAGATATCCACAGGAAGCTACATCGATGGAATCAAGCTGTCCTGCAACAGTTTTGTCAAAGTCCTTTGCTACAGTGATTATTCCTTTTTCTCTGAAGAGTTGAAAATATCCAGGAAAAGCTAAAGTATAACAGAAAAAACAACCTATTCCACATCCATTATAGGGATTGACAAGAAGTCTCTCTGCGGTGCATTCCCTTTTTCCAGGCCACCATCCATGAAGCTCCTTTTTTGTAGGAACAAGAATATGAGGTTGAGGCTCTTTTATTATCCTGTATTCCTTTCCATTTATATTTATCACATCCATCTTACACCTTGCTTACATAAAGATCAAAGGTATTTTTAATCTTCTTCACTTCACCTTGAAAGATCTGTCCATCAGAGAAATTGCCTTTAAAGAAAGTCTTCCCGTCAATTTCTGGTGTTTGAAAAAAAGTATGCCCTTCTTTCAAATCCTGAGAAAAGACACCATCCACAAGAACCTTATAGATTTTTCCTATTCTCTTTTTATTTTTTTTCTGGGTTATAGATTTTTGCAGCTCCAGAAGGACCTTTTTTCTTTTTCCTTTAATCTTCGATGGAACCTGATGAGGCATGGAGTAAGAGGAAGTTCCTTTTTCTCTTGAATAGGCAAATACTCCCAGCCAGTCAAACTGGAGCTTTTCCACGTCCTTCAGGAGTTTTTCAAAATGATGCTCCTTTTCTCCAGGAAATCCCACCATCAGAGTTGTTCGAAGAGCAACTTCAGGTATGTTTTCTCTTATTTTTTCTATTATCTTCAGGCTCTTTTCAAAAGGGGGACGCCTCATAAGTTTGAGAATGTCGTTGTGAGTGTGTTGAATGGGAATGTCAAGATATCTACATATTTTTGAGGAATTTTTTATAAGTTTTATTATCTCAAGGTCAAAGTGAAGGGGATGCATATAAAGAAGTCTTATCCACTCAAGTTCTTTTATTTTCTCAAGTTCTTCAAGCAGGCGTAAAAGGTAGTTTTTTTCTCCTATATCCTGACCATAAAATCCTGTGTCCTGAGCAATTAAAATAATCTCTCTCACACCCATTTTGGCAAGATCTTTTGCCTCCTTTAAAACGTTATCTATTTTCCGACTTCTGAATTCTCCTCTTAACTCAGGAATAAGGCAGTAAGAGCACTTGTTTGAACATCCTTCTGCTATTTTAAGATAAGCATAACCGGGAGGTGTGGAGATAAGTCTTGGAAAATTAGAGCTATAGTTTAGATTAAATTTGGGTGATGATACGGAGAAAATGCGTTTATTTTTAAATAAGACATCCTCTACGACCTTATCTATACGATGAAAATCAGATGTTCCCAGGACAGCATTTATCTGGGGATATTTTAAAAAAAGCTTTCTTTTTTTAAGTTGAGGAAGACATCCGCACACAATTAACTTTTGATGAGAGGATTTTTCCTTTGCTATTCTGGATATGACCTCGTAACTCTCTCTCCTTGCATCAGCAATAAAACTACAGGTATTTATAATTATGATATCAGCATGAGACCAAAAAGAGGTTAAAGTATATCCCTCCTTTCCTAGTTTCCCAAGAATAGTTTCACTGTCAACAAGATTTTTTGGGCAACCGAGGGATATAAGGCTCACTTTAATTTTTTTTCTGCTTTCTGTATTCATCAAGGTCTATCTCCATTCCATCATTTGCTGCGATAATTTTAAGCCCTAATTTTTCCTGAAGATTTTGGGCTATCTGCCATGGTCTTGCACGGAGCATAGTCATTCCAAAATGGGTAAGGATTGAAAGTTTGGGATTGTTAGAGGTTATTATTTTTTCAGCGTCCTCAAGATTTAAGTGGTCAACTCCCTTTTTTGGTTTTAATCTCACGACATTGATAATACTTATTTCTCCTTTGTAATATTTTTCCAGACCCTCAAAATAAAGACCGTCCGTTATAAAAGATATAAAAAAATTTTGAGACATTATGTTCAACCCGTAGGTTTCAACTCCGTGTTTATGCTTTATTGGAGTTTCAATTAAAACGTCCTTTATCCTGTAGCTTTTTTTCTCCTTCAGTATCTCTATCTTCTCAGGGAAGTTGCGCAGGTATCTGAATATGACAGGATCCTCTCCTTCAAGGGCATCTTCTGGTGCAAGTAATATCCCTCTTTTTTTAAAACCCCCCTCCGTCATTGCCTCTATCATTACATTTATATCTCCTGAGTGATCAAGATGTTTGTGAGTTAAAATTATTGCGTCAAGTTTTGAAGGGTCGAGTCTTGGACGGGATTTTACACATCTCAGAAGAGACCCAGGACCTGGGTCTATTAAAATATTTACCTCATCGAGGTTTACCCAAATTCCTCCTGAGGACCTTAACTGTTTTATCATAACAATTCTTGCCCCGGCTGTTCCGAGAAACTTTATTTTTCCCATGAACCCTTCTCCCTCAGAGCTATCTTAAAATATAAAACAAATACTTTGAAGGTCAACAAATCCTGTTGACCTTGTATGAGACAGGGAGTAAAATAAAGGAGCATTTTTAATTTATCCGGGAAGACAGGAATGATTCTTCAGCTTTTTTCCACATTTTTTGTAATATTTGTCCTTATATTTGTTGGAATGATTACAAGGCACATTAAGATTTTAAATGAAGAATTTACACCTGCCTTAAGTAATCTTTTAATACTTGTTACTCTTCCTGCTCTCATACTTCACTCCCTTCTAACCCAGTTTACAAAAGAGATGTTTCTTGATGCTTTAACTTTGGTTTGCTTTGGGGTTTTGAGTTCTTTTGTTGGATATTTCATAGGTCTTTTACTGCTTGCTCTTTCTACTGCAAGAAGACATCTTGAGGATGCTTCAAAAAGGACTTTTCTTATGTTGTGTGCTTTTGGTAATACTTCCTTTCTTTCTATTCCTATAGGTTTTTCTCTTTATGGAGAGGAAGTTGTGGTGAAGATAATCCTGTTTGATCTTGGGGTAAGTATTATTATATGGACCTTTGGCATAAAGCTTATCTCTTCTGGTGGGAAAAACAGAGCAGGGGAGAGCACACTGAAAAACATTTTAAATCCAGGAATATGCGCTCTTTTGTTGGGGATTTTTATGGTTATGTTTGAATTACAAGTCCCTTCTTTTTTCATAAAAGCTTGCGGCTTACTTGGCAGTGCAACAATTCCCATGTCGTTAATTGCTACAGGAGCGCTGCTTTACGACACTGGTTTTCACAGAAAAATAAAGTGGAAAACTATAGCCTTGCTAAGCATTGGTAAATTAATATTTATGCCTCTTTTTTTTATTTTTATTGTTTTAATTTTTGATTTTTCCCTCTCCTTGAAAAAAATTATTATTCTGGAAAGTGCAATGCCTTCCATGATCTTGAGCACAGTTCTTGCAGAAAAATATGGATCTGATTCTAACCTGGCTGCTTCCGGAGTTTTCTGGACCACTCTTTTAAGCATTTTAACTGTTCCTCTGTTTTTAAGTATATAATCTAAAATTCCGGGACTATGCTTTTAGTGTCTTAGGAATTACTTCAAGATGAATGGGTGTTGAGGAAATAATTTCTGCATCCCCGTGAAAGTAGAGAGGAACCTCTGATTCAAGATAGGCTTTTTTTGTCTGATAAATTTCCACTCCCGGGATTTCATTGTAAATTTTAATTTCTGGAAGATGGAGAGGGTTTCCTCTTGTGAAGACTGACAGGAAAACGCTAATTATCCTCAATTTGTCTATGTTTTTAACTATGCAGATGCCAAGAGGTATTATTCTCAGTATTATTCTCAAGCAATGTCAGCGCTAAAATAAGCTTTAATTCTTGACATTTACCTTCTCTGTTTGGTACACTATTGAAGATTAAAATATCAAAAATCCTTAAAAAAGGTTTAATCTATGAGGATTTTAGTTCACATATGTTGTGCTCCCTGTGCTCTTTTTTGCTTTTCCAGGTTAAAAGAAGAATTTGATGAGATAATGGGCCTCTGGTATAATCCTAATATCCACCCTTACGTGGAGTATCAGAAAAGGCTTGAATCAGTTAAGAAATGGGCAGAAAAGATAGGTGCTCGGGTAATCTACGAGGATAGGTATGAAATGAGAGAATTTCTGCGAGAGGTTGTCTACAGAGAATCTCAGAGATGCAGGATATGTTATTATTTAAGGCTTAGAAAAGCTGCTATATTTGCAAAAAAGGGTAAATTTGATTACTTCACTTCGACTCTTGTTGTTTCTCCTCATCAAAATCAGGAGTTGATCAAAAATATAGCAGTAGCGATTGGGCAGGAATATGGTATAAAACCTTATCTTAGATCTTTTAAAGAAGGATGGAAGGAAAGCAGAGAACTTTCAAAGAAAATGGGTCTTTATCATCAAACCTACTGTGGTTGTATATACAGTGAGGAAGAAAGGTACAAAAAATAAATAAATTATAATCTCTGATTCCTTGACAGAGAGACTTAAGCAGATAAAATTGGAGAGGAAACAAACCGAGGTGGCTTTTAAGGGGGAGAAGAATGGAATTAAGGCACAAGGAGCTATCTTATAAAGAACTTAGAAGGGAATTTGACTTATCTGACTTTGAATATGAGACCACCGAACAGTTACAAGAGATTGAAGAAGTGATAGGGCAGGATAGAGCTGTAAGAGCTATTGAGTTTGGTTTGAATATTAAAAGTCCGGGATATAACATCTATGTTAGCGGGATTAGCGAAAGCGGGCGAACAAGTATAGTTAAAAACATACTTCAAAAAGTCGCTTCTAAGAAGAATCCCCCACCTGATTGGTGTTATGTTAACAATTTTGATAATCCGGATCAGCCTCTGGCAATATCTCTTCCTCCAGGAAAAGGGAAGGAATTTAGGAGGGATATGGAGGAACTTGTAACCACTTTAAGAAAGGAGATACCCAAGTCTTTTCGGAGTGACGAGTATAGGGAAAGAAGAGAAGCTTTATTAAGCGAGTATGAAAAGGAAAAAAAAGCACTTTTGTCCCAGACAGAAGAAAAAGCAAGAGAGAAAGGTTTTAAGATCTTACGAACTCCTTTTGGTTTTACCACTATACCTGTTAAGGCGAACGGAGAACCTTTAAAAGAGGAAGAGTATAGAGCTTTTCCTCAAGAAGAAAAGGAAAGAATAGAGAGAGAGATGATTTCAATTCAAAAAGAAATTGCACAGACATTTGAGAAAATAGAAGAGCTTGATAGAAAATCAAAAGAAAGTCTTAATAAGTTTAACCGGGAAGTGGTTTTGTTCGTGGTGAAAAAACACATTGAGGTTTTAAAGAAGAAATACTCAGATTCATCTCCAATTATGAACTACCTGGAGCAGGTATCAAAAGATATGGTCAATAATATGGATAAATTCCTACAGGAAGAGGAGAAAACTTCTTCAGGAATTAAAATTCCCATCTCTGAGGATGATTTTTTTACAAGATACCGGGTAAATTTGATTGTGGACAATTCTCAGACAAAAGGAGCACCTGTAGTTGTAGAAACAAACCCCACTTATGGAAATATGTTTGGACGAATAGAAAGAAGAGTTCATTTTGGGATTTTTGTGACAGACTTTACCAAAATAAAACCTGGAGCTCTTCATAAAGCAAATGGTGGATATCTTGTTGTGAATATCGAGAGGGTTTTGATGTATCCTTTTGTCTGGGATGCTTTGAAAAGAGCACTTCAGGAGAGAGAGATAAAAATAGAAGATATCACTGAACAATTTGGTCTTGTCTCAGCAGCAGCTCTAAAGCCTACACCTATTCCACTTAATGTGAAAGTAATAATAATTGGAAGGGGTTTTATATTTAATTTACTCCATTACTATGATGAAGACTTTAAAAAGATATTTAAGGTAAGAGCTGACTTTGACTGGGAAACAAGTTCAAATAGAGAGACTGTTTACAAGTGTGCCAGGTTCCTTTGCAAACTCTGCAAAGAGGAGAATTTGAGACATTTTGGTAAAACAGGTCTTGCAGCTATTCTTGAATACAGCAGTAGGCTTGCTGAAGATCAGGAGAAGCTTTCTTTACTTTTTGGTAGAATAGCAAATATAGCTCGGGAGGCAAGTTATTGGGCAGGTGTTTCCAACAGAAAGTATGTTACAAGAGAGGATGTTGAGAAAGCGATAGAAGAGATGGAATACAGAAATAATATGATTAGCAATAAAATTGGAGAGATGATTGAAAAGGGAACTTTATACATTGATACTGAAGGTCAAAAAGTTGGGCAGGTTAATGGACTTTCTGTATATTACTATGGTGAGCTCTCATTTGGGAAACCTTCAAGGATTACTGCTCAAACTTTTATGGGTGATAAGGGAGTGATTAATATAGAAAGAGAAGCCAAATTAAGCGGGAAAACTCATGACAAAGGTGTTTTAATTCTCTCAGGATATCTGGGAGGAAAATATGGAGGTAAAGCCCCACTTTCACTCTCTGCTACTTTAACTTTTGAGCAAAGCTACTCCTATGTTGAAGGAGATAGTGCCTCAGCAGCAGAGCTTTTTGCTATTCTGTCAAGTCTTGCGGATCTTCCTGTAAAACAGGGTATAGCAGTGACAGGTTCTGTAAACCAGAAGGGAGAAATACAACCTATAGGAGGAGTTAACGAGAAGATAGAGGGTTTTTTTGAGGCTTGCAAGAGAAAAGGATTAACCGGGGAACAGGGTGTCATTATTCCTAAGAGTAATGTTAAAAATCTCATGCTGAAAAAAGAAGTTGTTGAAGCTGTGAAGGAGGGAAAATTTCATATTTATCCTATTACTACTGTGGATGAAGGAATGGAAATTTTGACCGGTGTTCCGGCAGGAGAAAGAGGTCCGGATAATACTTTCCCGGAGGGAACTATTAATAGAAGAGTTGAAGATAAGTTACTTTATTTTTTAAAAGAACAGGGGAGGTTAAGAAAAATAGCTGAAAAAGAAACCGGAAGTTAAAGGGTGAGACCTCCCTTAACTTCCGGTTATCTATTTCTATGCCGGCTCTTAAGGCCGGCGGATTGGGAAAGGGTGGGCATTTTTATTCAACTTTTACCTCTTTTCTTTTTGCCTTGGCTTCTTCAGCCTTAGGCATGGTAACTTCAAGAACACCATTTTCATATTTTGCTTTCACCTTGTCAGTTTTTATTTTTACAGGAAGTGGAACAGTTCTCTGCCAGGAACTGTAGGTTCTCTCAGCGTAGTAATAGTCTTCTTCTTTTTCTTCTCTTGCCTTTTCTACCTTTCCAGAAATAGTTATCTCATCTTCAGCAACTGAGATTTTGATATCTTCTTTTTTAACGCCCGGCATTTCCGAGCGAAGAACGAGGTCTTCGCCTTTATCTACAAGGTCAACAGGAGGTGTTCCTACCAAGCCTTCCTCTGTTACTTCTGCTGGAACCTCTGCTCTTCTTCTTGGACGAGGAAGAACTCCCCATCTTCTTCTCTCACCCCAAAATTCATCAAACATTTTCTTTATTTCTCTTTCTATCCTGGAAAATTCTCTAAAGGGATCCCACACAGCCATGGCTAACACCTCCTTTTAATTTATTTTTCTTGCAATAAATTTATTTGAAGAATTTATCTACTATTTCGAGAATTCTTCTAAGTACAGGACTTATATTTTTATCGCTTAATGAATAATACACGTATAGAGCTTTTTTCTCTCTATTAATCCATCCATAATTTCTCAAGAGATTTAAATGCTGGGAAAGATTTGCCTGTGCCACTCCAATTCTTTCTGCCAGCTCACCAACACACTTTTTTCCGGTTTTCAACTCCTGCAATATTCTTATTCTCACCGGATGAGTCAAGGCCTTAAGAGATTCTGTAATTTGCTCTAATTCCTCCAGCTTTTTTTCCCTCTCATTCCCAATCTTCATCTCTTTCATTTAGCTTAGCACCAATTATACAATTATATTAATTTCCATATATTATTTTATTCTAATATATAGAAGTGTCAACCGTCTTTTTCTAAGGATGTTAAACAGAAATATAAGTATTAAAGAAAAACTCTTAACCTCTTTATAGCCTTTATTTTTTCACTCCTCCCTATTTTTGCTTCCCGGAGAGCTTTATGGAGAGTGAGGATAGTTTCTGTGTATGTTTTTTTATCTACAGGGTAGGGATGCCCATCTTTTCCACCGTGGGCGAAACTGTAGGTAGCGGGGTCTTTGAAACTTGGCTTTGCTCCGTAAATTAAGTCAGATACAAGGGCAAGAGCTCTTATTGTTTTTACTCCTACTCCTTTTGTTTCCAAAACTTCCTCGAAGTTTTTTGGATTTTTTTCGTAAAGAATATGAAGGGTCTTTTCAAGTTTCTCAGGTTTTGTTTTTTCAAGGGAAAAGCTGTGGGATGTAGGCATTTTTAATTTCTGTATTCTTTTTAAATCTTTAATTATTCCAGAAGGTTTCTCTCTGGAGAGCTCTGTACATACTTTCCTTGCTTTCTCGCTTTCTTTTGCTACCATGTTTAAACCTTGCCCTTTCCACTCAGAACATATGGCAAGGTGAGGTTCACAAACAAAGCTTTTCACTTTCTCACCTATCCAGTGGTATCGACGGGCATAGCCTGTTAATTCGTTCATTCCCTGTTGGACAATTGCCCATTTACCTGAGGAAGTAAAAATAAAGCAATGATGGTAAAGCTGAAAGCCATCTTGTAGTCCAGCTGTATCTACTTTTGCTGCCATTCTACTTGCATATATCAGAGGTTCAGGATTTGTGGAGATTTTCTCTGTCTTTTGAGTTATTTCCAGGGGAGTGTTAAGGGAAACTTTACCTTTACCTCCTGCCACAAAAACTCCAAGCTCTTTTTCAAGCCCCTTAACAGCTTCCTTTATTGCTCCACAGGTGGTAGTTGTTAATCCTGAACTATGCCAGTCAAATCCAAGAACACAACCAAGAGCCTGAAACCATAGGGGATCGGAGATCTTTCTTAAGAATTCCTCAGGACCTTTCTCTGAAACAATTGCTATTATTACCTCTCTTGCAAGAAATTTCATTTTTTCAAAAAGCCAGCGGGGAGCCTTACCGTAATGCAAGGGTAGGTCAGTTACACCTGTTTTTCGCATCTTAGTTTACCAGATCTTTCAGGTAGTTTTTATATATTGCTTCCCAGGAATATTTAGCAAGCACTTTTTTATGCATGAGAAAAGTGGGCAGATTGTTGAGATAATTTATGATACGCACAGCTATCCTGGATGGTTCTTCGTCGGGATTTATTTTCAGTGCATTGTCATCCACCACCTCAGGAAGAGGTTCTATGTCAGTGCATATTATAGGGACATTTTTTGCTCCTGCTTCAAGAAGGGGTATGCAAAAACCTTCCTCCTTAGAAGTGACAAAAAGAGCATCGCATAGAGAGTAAAAATCCCTCACTTCTTTATAATCCAGTTTTAATCCATAAATTTCTTTCCAGTCAGATAAAAAAATCACTTCATCCTCTACGTCAAACTTTTTACAGAGTTTGTGTAAATAGTCAAAGTACTCTACTGTTGATAAATTGTGAGGATCAGGGGGAGCGGTAATTATAAATTTACACCTTTTTCCTCCTTTTTTAATCTCACTCACAATTCTTATCCCGAGTTCATAGTTTTTTCTTTTAAGCATTCTTGAAGGAAAGAACATCACAATATCAGCTTCCAGGATATCTTTATCCAGAGCAAAGTTCCAGACTGGGTCAGAGATCCCAAGAAAAGATTTTAAATTTATGCCCACGGGGATTACCTTTATAAGTTTTGGTTCGACACCAAAAAATTTAGCAATTTGTCTTTGTCTTAAGCCAGATATAGCTATATAGGTTGCATTCCGGATAAAAGAAGATAAAACATTCCACGGATACTTATTCACATCAGGTATGTGTTGTTGATACGCTGGATTAAAAAGTGCAAGGTCGTGGCACCATATATAAAATCTAACCCCAGGTGAAAGTTTTTCTGTCAACTCCTTCAGGGCACAGGTAAAGGGTAGATTAAAGTGCATAGTCATAACATTATGAATTATGCACACATCTACATCCTGTAATTCCTTTTTTATTTCAACATAAATTTTTTTTCTTAATTCATCAAACCTTTCCGGGATTTCGCCCTTCTTTAATTTTTTGTCAAGGTCTTTATCAACCACTGAGAGAGATCTTATCTCAGGAATAAATCCGAATTCAATATTATCTTTCTTTTCTCCCTCTCCTGCAATTATTTTTACCTTATGCCCGTTTTTGACAAAAATTCTGGCTTGTTCCTGGATTACTGTTTCCACTCCACCTATCACGGGGGGGCAGGTGTAGTGAACTATAGCTACTTTCCTTTTCTGCATTTTTTCTATTCTGAGATTACTTGAGGAGAAAGACCCCTTTTTTCTCTGTATTCTTTTATCTTTATCATAGGTTTTCTTTCTGTAAGAGTGAATTTTTCCTTAAAAAGAAAAATATCCTCTCCCTTTGCCTTTACAAGATAAAAGTAATTTTCAATTTTCTTGTTTATTGAGATTATCCCCTGCTGTTGTAATTTAGTGAAAAAAGTATGCAAAATAGCAAAAGACATTCTACTCAGATCGTCAAGGCTACGATTTCTGTGAATTCTTCTATCAAGGTCTACCTGAGCAAGAGAGAAAAGTCCACATTCCTCATATATGTCAATTAAAAGACCCACTTCTACGCCATACCCCACTCTAAAAGGAAGTTTCTCCAGAATCTCTCTTCTTCCCGCATATTCTCCGGAAAGGGGTTGAAGAAACCCGGAAAGCTCGGGATAAAAGTTTGAAAGAAGGGGACGAACAAGTATCTCGGTGACTCTTCCTCCTCCTGAACGTCTGATTCTACTTCCAACTCTTATAGGACGTTCATAAAACCCCTTTACGTAATAAATATCGTCAAACTCAAGCAAGGGTCCTAAAATTCCATAGGCAAACTTTGGGTGGATATTTTTAATATCTGCATCTAACCACAAAATTATATCTCCCTCCAGAAGATAAAGACTCTTCCACAGATTTTCTCCTTTTCCTCTTATATGTCCATATTGAGGAAGACATTCTGAGGAAAGGTAAACTTTTGCTCCTGCCTCCTCTGCAACCTTAAGAGTATTGTCTGTAGACCCGCTATCTATAACTGCTATCTCATCCAAAAGGGGATATTTTACCTGGAGTTCCTCCTTCATAACCCGAACTTCCTCTCCTATAGTTCTTTCCTCATTTAAGGTGGGGAAAGCAAGACTTATTTTCAACCCCTTTTTTCTCTTTAACTCTACAAGTCTCTTTATGTCGGAGAAACGGCTGTGGTGAAAAGTATTTGTTTTAATCCAGCGGTCCAAATTATCCTGCCAACTCAAATATGCCACACCTCCTTTTTTAGGATATTATAAGAAAATACTAAATTACAGTCAATTTTCCTGCTTGACTTAAAAGTGGCTGAGTTTATAATTTTAAAAGTCTTAAAAGGCGGGGCGTGGCGCAGTTTGGTTAGCGCGCTTGCTTTGGGAGCAAGAGGTCGTCGGTTCGAATCCGACCGCCCCGACCAGGAACGAAATTTCTGTCATGAACAAAAAGAAGACACCAGCCGAATCCTTTGCTATTTTATCTCAGGTGATGATGCCTCACCACGCAAACCACTACGGTAATGTGCATGGGGGGGTAATAATGAAACTTGTAGATGAGGTTGCCTATGTTGCCGCTTCTCGTCACGCAAGATGTAACGTAGTTACAGCTTCCATAGATTCGCTGGATTTTAAAAATCCTGTTCATATTGGCGATGTGGTTACTCTTGAGGCAAAACTTACTTATGTGGGAAGAACAAGTATGGAAGTTGAGGTGCATGTTGAAACAGAGAAGATAAAAACTGGAGAAACTCTACCTGTAGCTACAGCTTATCTTACCATGGTAGCTCTTGATGAAAAAGGATGCCCTACTCCTGTCCCCCAGCTTGTTCCCCAGACAGATGAAGAGAAAAGAAAATATGAAGAGGCTAAATTTCGCCGTGAGGAAAGGTTAAAAAGAAAAAAAGCCTGAGTTTAAGTAAACTTATCCTTCATGTTCAGTTTTTATCTGTTTACAATCTGTTACTTAGAGTATGGTTGCCCTCTTTATTTTCCATTCTCTCCGGTAGAAATGTACTTCTGTTAATTTTGGTTAAATTTGACACTCTATCTCTATGTGATAAAATTCCCTCTGAGAATACAGGAGGTAATATTATGGGATATTCCTTGCCGGATATAAACAAAGACGAGATGATTGACCTTGCTTTAAAACTTATTGAAAAAGATACAACAAATCCCCCTGGAAATGAGTGTCTTGTTAAGGATATTCTGGTAGAGTATCTTGGAAAACTGGGAGCAAAGGTGGAAATATATGAGCCTGCTCCGGGAAGATGTAATGTTTTAGGGTATATAGGAGAAAAAGAGCCTGTTATTGCTATAATCTCCCACATGGATGTTGTTCCTCCAGGTAAAGGTTGGGATATTGACCCGTTTTCTCCTCAGGTTAAAGATGGAAAAATTTACGGGAGGGGAGCTGTTGACAACAAGGGACCCTTTGCTGCAAGCTGGGCAGGAATAAAAGCCCTCCTTACAAATAATGTTCCCTTTAAGGGAACTATAGTTTTAGGTGCAGTGGCTGATGAGGAAAGAGGTTCTTTTTATGGAATGCAATATCTTCTTGAGAAGGGCTTTCATTGCGATTTTTGCATAATTCCTGATGGAGGAAAATTGGATCAAATAATTGTTGGGGAGAAAGGGAGATTGGAACTTTCTTTTATTGCAAAAGGAAAATCAGCTCATGCTTCCTGTCCTCAAGAAGGAGAAAATGCTATATATAAAATGGTAAACTGCCTCAATCTTTTAAAAGATTTCAAAATAAAGGGAAATTATCACCCTTTATTTGATCCTCCTACAATAAATCTTGGCCAAATAAAAGGAGGAGAGGCTCCCAATATTGTTGCTGACAGATGTGAGGCAACTTTTGATATAAGATATCCTCTGGGAATGGAGGAAGAGGAAATAATATCCCAATTCCGAAAATCATTATCAGAATTTGGGCAGGATATAAGAATTGAGAAAAAAGGGTTCTCCTCAAAACCGCACCTTCTTGACATAGAACATCCTCTTGTAAAAGTTTTTAAAGAAGTAGCCGGGGAGCTGGGAATTCCTCTTAAAGTTGGCACAATGGGTGGCATAACTCTTGCTAAAAATCTTTATTTTAGAAAAATTCCTGCGGTGGTTCATTCTCCATCTATAGAACCTGTTGCTCACAAGGCTAACGAATATGTTGAAATAGATAACCTTGTAACATGTGCAAAACTATGGGCTACAGTAGTAACAAAGCTTTTGAAGCCCTGATAGAGGCAAGTAAAAATGGAAAATGAGGTAGAATTAAAAGTAGTAAAACTCAGAGAAGATATTCCTCTCCCCTCCTATGTGACAGAGGGAGCAGTGGGGATGGACCTTCATGCAGCAGAAGAGGTTATTCTCCACCCAGGGGAGATAAAACTTGTGTCTACGGGGATAAAAGTAGAAGTTCCCAGGGGGTATGAACTTCAAATAAGACCTCGCAGTGGTTTTGCTGTTAAGGGTATTGGAATTCCTAATTCTCCGGGAACTATTGATAATGATTATAGAGGAGAAGTAAAGGTATGTCTTATCAATTTTGGAAAGGAGCCCTTTAAGATAAAAAAAGGTGACAGAATTGCTCAGGCAGTAGTATCACCAGTTGTTCGAGCAAAACTTATATGCGTTAACTCTCTTAGCTCCACTTTCAGAGGTGAAGGAGGATTTGGTCACACGGGAAAGTAATTTTTAAGGTTTTATTTAAATGAAAAGAAGAGATTTTATAGAAGCCTTATTTTTAATTTTAAGTGGTCTTTTTATTTTGGTAAGTCTTGTTTATTACAGTCCTGCAAAGTCTTCTTTTTTTACTTTTCCTCCCGAAATTTCTCCAGGAAATTATGTGGGGAAGATTGGTATCTTTGTTGCAACCTACCTTTTCTTGGGGTTGGGAATAGTAGCTTTTCTTTTACCGGTAGCTTTAATTTGGTTGGGAGTGAAAAAAATAAAAAAGGAATACACAGGGGGTATTTTGCTGAGTGGTGTGAGTTTAATTTTTGGTTTTATAGCTCTTTGTAGCCTCTTGTATTTTCTCGGGCTTGATATTGACTTTGCTTTACATGGAGGAGGAATGGTGGGTTTTGTCTTTTCCAGACTTTTTGAGTTATATTTTGGAAAAGTGGGAGGAGTTATTATAATATGCGGATTGTTAGCTTGTTTTTTTCTTTTAAATATAGATTTTTCCGTGATTAAAAGAAAAAGGGAAATCAAAAAGAGAATATTGTCTTCTTCAAAAATTTCTGCAGCCAAGAGGCAAATCTTTGAGCAACAGTCAGATAAAAAGAATAAAAATAGAAAAAGAGGGGAGTTTAGAAAGTCTTCCTCTCCCGGGTATAGATTCCCTCCAATTGATTTACTTGACTTACCGAAGAAAAGTTCTGTTTCCTCAAGTGAGGTAGTTGAAGCAGGTAAAAAACTTCAGCAAACTCTCAAAGATTTTGGGGTGAATGTAGAGATAGAGGAAATAAAAGACGGGCCTGCTATTATAAGGTATGAGGTAAGACTTGCCCCGGGTATAAGAGTCAGCAGATTGATGAATTTATCGAGTGACCTCGCACTTTCCCTTGCTGTTCCTAATGTGAGGATAGAGGTGCCTGTAAGTGGAAAACCTCTTGTGGGGATTGAAGTTCCCAAAAAAAAGGTGAGGTTTGTTTATTTGCGTGAGCTTTTAGAAGAGAAGGAATTTGAGGAAAAGAAAGGAAAACTTTTCTTTCCTCTTGGGAAAAATGTTGCTGGTGAAACTGTATGGGTAAACCTTGAAACTTTGCCTCACCTTTTAATAGGAGGGTCAACAGGTTCTGGGAAGAGTGTGTGTATAAATTCAATTTTGGTGAGTTTGCTTTACAGGGCGACACCTGAAGAGGTAAAATTTCTACTTATTGACCCCAAGACAGTTGAACTTGTGGATTATGCAGAAATTCCTCACCTGATATTTCCTCCTGTAAAAGACTTCAAAACAGCTACGAAGGCCTTGGACTGGGTAGTTCAGGAGATGATGCAACGTTACGAGGAGTTTAATAAAGAAGGAGTGAGAAATATTGCCGGGTTTAATCAGACAAGAAAAGGAGATGAAATCATGCCCTTTCTTATAGTGGTTATTGATGAACTTGCTGATCTTATGATGCTTGCTGGCGCAAAGCTTGAGAAAACCCTCTGTCGTATTGCTCAGCTTGGAAGAGCTACTGGAATTCATCTTGTCGTTGCCACTCAGAGACCCTCAGTTGATGTTATTACAGGTTTAATTAAAGCCAATTTTCCCTCCCGAATATCTTTTGCTGTTGCCTCACAGGTTGACTCCAGGACTATTCTTGACACTGTAGGAGCAGAAAAACTTGTTGGAAATGGTGATATGCTTTTTTCTCCGGTTGAAGCTTCGAAACCTTTTAGAATCCAGGGAAGTTACATCTCTCCTGCGGAGGTAAAAAGAGTTGTAGCCTTTATAAGAGAACAGAAAAGACCTGTGTATAAAGATATAATAAGAGAGGTTGAAGAGGAAGAGAGAGGTGGTGAAGAGGGGCAACAGGATGAGCTTTTTGAGGAGGCAAAAAGACTTGTTCTTGCAACAGGTAGAGCCTCCACCTCATATCTACAGAGAAGACTTGCTATTGGTTACAACAGGGCTGCAAGAATTATGGAACAGCTTGAGAAAGAGGGAATTGTAGGTCCTGCTAGAGGAAGCAAACCAAGAGAGATAATTGTTGAAAAGGGAATTATTGAAAAAAAGAGAGAGGATAATGAATCTGGCCAATAAGATTACCTTTTTCAGGATTATCTTGATACCTTTTTTTATTCTGTTTTTATTTTTTTGGGGTAAGGTGGGAGTGGCGCTATCTTTTCTTATTTTTCTGATAGCCTCTTTTTCTGATTGGATGGACGGATATATAGCAAGAAGGAAAAGTCAGATAACCTCTCTTGGAAAGATAATGGATCCGGTGGCTGATAAGATTCTTGTTTATTCTGCATTTATTTGCTTTATACACTTCAAAATTATTCCTTTCTGGATGATAATAATACTTATGGCAAGGGACTTTCTGGTGATGGCTTTAAGAGCTGAAGCAGCTTACAGAGGAGTTTTGATTGTTCCAACTTTTGCAGGTAAGTTTAAAACATTTTTAGAGTACGGGGGAATAGTATCCTCTTTTTTCTACCTGCTTTTTTCCCCAATTTTTTTAAAGTCCTTTTTCAGGTTTACAACTTACTTCTTTATGAGTCTTGCAGTT
>DRTT01000038.1 GCA_011372105.1 Candidatus Aerophobota bacterium | reverse complement strand
AAATATAACCTCTACTCCTTCTTTAAGTAAAGCCTCCACCACCACCTGGGCTCCGGTTCTTTTACTCAATATTTGCCTCCCCTCCTTTTACTTGTACCGGCCACAACAGTATTTATACTTTTTACCACTCCCACAAGGACAAGGGTCATTGCGGCCTACCTTCTTTTTTTTACCAATTTTATTTGAATCTTTCACCCTTGTCCCTACCAAAGCAGGACTTGGCTTGGGATGATATCTTTCCTGAACAGGTTCTCTTGAAATCTGAACTTTAAATATGAGCTCTGAAACCTCTTCCTTTATCCTCTCAATAAGATCCTCAAACATCGCATAAGCTTCCCTTTTATACTCAACAATAGGATCTCTCTGTCCATACCCCCTGAGACCTATCCCCTCTCTAAGAGAGTCCATGGCATAAAGGTGATCTTTCCAGCGAGAATCAATAGTATGAAGAAACACCATTCTCTCAAGTTCCCTCATCATTTCCTCTCCCAGCTCCTCTTCCCTTTTCTGGTAGGCCTCTTTTACAACTTTAATAATTTTTTCTCTTATCTCATCTCTTTTATAAAGACCTTTTAAGTCCTCAGGATAAACATCAACGGCAAAGGTATTTCTTATTTTTTTTGCCAGACCTGCAAAATCCCACTCCTCCGGACGAATCTTCTCATTGGTGTAAGAGGAAACTATAGAATCAACTGTATCCTGAATCATCTCCCATATTTCTTCTTTGACATTCTTTTTCTCCAGAACCTTCTGTCTCTCACTGTATATTATCTGACGTTGCTGATTCATCACATCATCAAATTCTAAAAGTTGTTTTCTTATCTCAAAGTTTCTCCTTTCCACCTTTTGCTGAGCTCTCTCAAGAGCCTTCGTAATCCAGGGATGTTCTATTGACTGGTCTTCAGGGATTTTTAATCTTGCCATAAGTGCACTAATTCTCTCTGATCCAAAAAGCCGCATAAGCTCATCTTCAAGACTTACATAAAACTGAGCAGCCCCGGGTGCACCCTGACGACCAGCTCTTCCTCTTAACTGATTATCTATGCGGCGGGATTCATGTCTTTCTGTGCCAATCACAAAAAGACCACCAAGTTTTTCAACTCCCTCTCCAAGTTTAATATCAGTCCCCCTTCCTGCCATGTTGGTGGCGATGGTAACCGCTCTTTTCTGCCCTGCTTGAGCCACTATTTGCGCCTCTTTCTCATGATACTTGGCATTAAGGACAGTGTGAGGTATGCCTTTTTCTCTTAACATTCTGGAAAGTTTTTCAGACTTTTCCACTGACCTTGTTCCCACAAGGACAGGGCGCTCCTTTTTATAAAGCTCCTCGACCTTCTCTACTACAGCTTTAAACTTTGCCTTTTCGGTTTGATAAATTTTATCCTCAAGCTCCTCTCTTCTGCAGGGTTTGTGCGTGGGGATAACAACTACCTCCAGGCCATATATCTTCAAAAACTCCTCAGCCTCAGTAGCTGCTGTTCCTGTCATTCCAGAAAGTTTTTTATACATCCTGAAGTAATTTTGCAGGGTAATAGTGGCAAGGGTTTGATTTTCACTTTTTATAGGAACCCCTTCCTTTGCTTCTATGGCCTGGTGAAGTCCGTCACTCCAGCGTCTTCCAGGCATAAGCCTCCCGGTGAACTCATCTATGATAACAACTTCTCCATCCTTAACAAGATAATCTCTATCTCTTTGATAAAGTTCATGAGCTCTTATTGCCTGATGCACATGATGAACCAGTTGCCAGCCCCTTGGATCCTGATAAATATTGCCAATCCCGAGAAGTTTCTCCACTTTCCCCACACCTTCTTCAGTCAAGGCAACTGTATGATCTTTCTCATCAACTTCATAATCTCTGCCCTTTTTCAACCTACGAACAAGCCTGTCAATAACATAGTAAATTTCTGTAGATTCTTCAGCAGGACCTGAAATAATGAGAGGTGTGCGTGCCTCATCAATTAAAATGCTATCAATTTCATCCACTATGGCATAATGAAAACCTCTTTGAACCTGGTCTTCAACCCTGTGTGCCATATTATCTCTTAAATAGTCAAAACCAAATTCGTTATTTGTTCCGTAAGTTATATCACACTGATAAGCTTTTCTTCTTTCCGCAGGTCCCATACCATTTTGTAAAACTCCAACAGAAAGACCCAAAAATTCATAAACAGGTCCCATCCATTCTCTGTCACGTCGAGCAAGATAGTCATTTACTGTAACAACATGAACTCCCTTTCCTTCAAGAGCATTAAGGTAAGCTGCCAAAGTGGCAACAAGGGTTTTTCCCTCACCATTTGCCATCTCGGCTATAGCTCCTCTGTGCAGAACTATTCCCCCTATAAGCTGCACGTCATGATGGCGAAGACCGATTGTTCTTTTAGCAGTCTCTCTCACAACGGCAAACGCCTCAGGTAAAATATCGTCCAGAGTCTCTCCTCTTTTAATCCTGCCCCTAAATTCATCTGTTTTTTCCCGGAGAGCTTTATCCCCAAGTTTTGAAAACTTTTTCTCAAGAGAGTTTATCTTATTTACAATGGGATAAAGTTTTTTTAAGTTTCTCTCCTGCTTTGTACCAAAAACCTTTGCCAAAACGCTTCCTATCATGGTTTAAACCTTCAAAATTTTATCTCAATTAAGTTTTAATCAACTGTTAATTATACCATGTTTACCTTAAGCGACAAGGGGTCTACCTGTAAACCCTCAAGCTCCAAAAGTCTTTTTTTAAGCCTTACACCTGATGAGAAGCCACCAAGACCTCCATCCGAGCAAATCACTCTGTGACAGGGAATAACAATAGGAAAAGGATTTTTACTTAAAATGCGACCTATTGCACGAAAACCCCTAAAACCAACTTTTTCTGCAATCTGCCTGTAGCTTCTTACCTTGCCATAAGGAATCTTCCTTACCTCACTCAAAACCTTGCAGGCAAAAGATGAAAGATTCATCTCCAATTTATAGGAAGAAAAATTAACCTTCCTTCCTTTAAGATAAGCTGTAAAATCCTCTTTTATTTTTTTAACAAAAAGGGAGGAGGGAGTTTTGCTACCAAAACTTACCCTTCCTTCACAAATGACATCTTCCTTCCCTTCCCCTAATAAAACTTTTTTTATTTTTTCTCCACAAACAAAAACCCCCACACATATTCCCTTTTCCTCTATCAAAATAAAATTCATAATAAAAATGAGTTAAATCTTATCCAACCACTTGAGTATAATTTCAGCCTTTTTTTTGCCTATCCCACGAACCCTCATAAGTTCTTCTAAAGTTGCCTTTTTTACTCTCTCAAGAGACCCAAAGTGAAAAAGAAGAAGCTTTTTTGTATACTCTCCTACTCCCGGGATTTTCTCTAAGGAAGAATTTTTTATCTTTCTTTCTCTTCTTTTTCTGTGATAAGAATGGGCAAAACGATGAGCCTCGTCCCTTACCTGCTGCAAAAGTTTTATAGCCTCAGAATCAGGTGGAATATCTACAGGAAGGCTCCTGTAAGGTGTAAAATCCTGTTCAAATTCTGTAGCAAGACCAGCAACAAAACTCTTCTTTTCAAGGCCAAGCTCTTTCAAGCTCCTGAAGCACACACTCACCTGCCCTTTTCCCCCATCCACGAGTAGAAGTTGAGGAAGGGTTTTTCCTTCACTTGCAAGTCTTTCATAACGCCGTCTGATAACCTCCTTCATCATGGAGAAATCATCAATTCCCTGCACAGTTTTTATTTTAAATTTTCTGTATTCGGTCTTTTTAGGACTACCCTCTTCAAAAACAACCACAGAACCTGTAGCCTCCTCGCCTTTTATATTGGAAATATCCACTCCCTCTATCCTCGTGGGGATGTCAGAAAGCTTCAGATACTCTTTCAACTCGTAAAGAGCAATACTTTCTTTTTTCTCTCTGGGTTGTTGCTTTAAGAAAAATGAGGCATTTTGACCTGCAAGTTCTAAAAGCCTCTTTTTATCACCCTTTTTTGGTGAGGTTATCCTCACTTTTTTGCCGGCTTTCTGAGACAGCCAGCAGGATATTTCCTCTTTTTCTTCAAAATCTTTTGGGACAACTATTTGAGGTGGAACAAAAGAAGTCTTTACATAATACTGTTTAATAAAGGAAGACAAAATTTCCTCATCCTCATCCTCGATGCTTATTTTTAAGAAAAAATGGCTTTTGTCAACAACTTTTCCTTCTCTTATTATGAAGACAAGCACACAGGCTCTGGTTCCCTCTCTTGCAATTCCAATAAGATCAAGGTCTTCTCCAGGAAAGGAGGTAACAGTTTGAGTCTGACTTATCTTTTCAATTGCCCTTATTGTATCCCTTATTTTAGCTGCTCTTTCAAACTCTTCCCTCTCTGACGCTTTAAACATCTCCTCCTTCAAATTTTTAATCAAGGTCTCATAATGCCCCTGAAGAAAAAGAGAAACACCCCTGACAAGCTTCCAGTATTCCTCCTTTCCTATTCTACCCACACAAGGAGCACTACATTCTTTTATATAAAAATTAAGACAGGGAGAAAGGCGGGTTTTGAATTTATCCTTACATCTTCTTAAAGGAAAAAAGCGATGAATTAACCTCAAAGTCCTCCTTGCAGCTTTAACATTGGTATAAGGCCCAAAATATTGAGCTCCATCTCTTCTGGGATTTCTCGTAAGGAAAACCCCAGGAAAATCCTCATTTGTTGAAAGTTTTATGTAAGGGTAAGATTTATCATCCCTGAATCTTATGTTATATTTTGGGTGGTGATGTTTTATCAGGTTGGATTCAAGAAGGAAGGCTTCAGCTTCTGATTTTGTAACTATCCACTCAAGATCGCTAATTTTAGAAACAAGCGCACCAATTCGGGGTGAAAATTCTCCTTTTTGAAAATAAGACCTTACCCTCTTTTTTAAAGAAAGAGCCTTACCTATATAGATAATCTTCCCTTCCTTATCTTTAAAAAGATAAACTCCTGGGCTCTCAGGCACAAGCTTTAATTTTTCCCTGAGATTCAAGATTTTCAACCTTTTTCTAAAAAACTCCTTATTTTCTCCAAAGACCCATCAACATCCTTAAAGTCAAAATCTATTATACTAAAATTAAACCTTTTTCCAAGCTCCAAAACCCAAAGGCCTTTACCTTCCACAAGCTTTTCCCCTCTATAGACCTTACCTGCAGAACAACAGGGAGAGCGAGCAATACCTATAAAAATAATCTCTTTGTCTTTTATAAGTTCTTTTACCCTTCTCTCAACTTCTGAGGCAAGAGATGAGAGAAAATCTCGAAATCCTGGAATTTTTTCCCACACATCCTGGGTCCTCTTCTCTCTCTCACCAAGAAAAAGGTACTCGGGACAGGGAAGCTGATAAACAAAAACAGGAAAGTCTTTCAGAAGAGTTAAAATACCAGGGGTAGCAGAAGGAGTAAAAGACCTCTCTGCTCTTGTGAGCTGGTTTAAAAGGCAATGAGCTAAAAACACAAACTTTTCTTTTTTAATCATTTTTCGTCCTTCCTCTTGAAAAGAAAGGTAAGACAAATATCTCCGTATTTTCTTTCCTCAATTAAGTTAAAATTTTCTCTTTTAAAATCCACACTTTCAAGGGGTGAATGTTGCACAATTACCTCACCCTCATAATCATTAAGACTTTCAATAATTTCAAGAGTCTTATCCTGCAGACCTTCAAAATACGGAGGACCTATAAAGATAAAATCATAATGTTCTTTTTTCAAAATAAAACTTAAAATTTTTAAAACATCCGCCTGATAAATTCTGGCTTTCTCCAGAACACCACAGCGTATAAGGTTTTCTTTTATTATTTTTACACATTCAGGGTCAATTTCAACAAAACAGGCTCTCTTTGCCCCTCTTGACAGAGCCTCTATTCCCACTGCTCCAGAGCCTGCATAAAGGTCTAAAAAATCTTTTCCTCTAATCCCCTCTCCCAGGATGTCAAATAAAGATTTTCTTACTCTTGACAGAAGAGGTCGGGTGGAAAAACCTTTCTTTGTAACTATCTTTTTGCCCTTTAAATCCCCTGAAGAAATTCTCATACAACACTCTTTGCACCAGAAAGGAATTCCTCATAATCTTTTTGAGAATATAAAACAAAAATAATCTCCTTTATACAGGTTGAAGGATTTTTAGAAACATAATCTTTTATTTTTTGCAGCATGATTTTTGCCGCCTCACTCACCGAGAATCCACCCACCCCACAGCCAAGAGCTGGAAAAGCAATCTGCTTTATCCCCTTCTCCTCTGCTCTCTTCAGAGTATTATAAGTTGCAGCTTTTATTTTCTCAGAATCTGTCTTGAAATCCATACCCATTGTAGAGGCATGTATCACAAACTTTGCGGGAAGTTTGCCTGCAGAAGTTACAACAGCCTCCCCAATCTCAACAGGACCCTGAGCTACAGCTTCATCCTCTATAATCTTTCCACCTTTTCTTTTAATAGCCCCTGCTACACCTCCACCCATTATAAAACGATTATTAGCAGCATTTACTATAGCCTCTACCTTTTGTTCTGTTATATCTCCTTTTAAAACTTTAATAATTACATTACCTATATTGCCCAGCACCTCCATCTTACCTTCCCTCCTTTATTAAAAAACATCTCCCATCCCAACATAAAAACGGGGGCTACCTTCCTCTCCAATTCCATAGTCAAACCTGAGAATACCAAGAGGAGTATTCATCCTCACACCAAATCCATAACCAACCTTATCCAGTACGGAGGAATCCTCCCATATTTTTCCACCATCTAAAAAAATGTAGCCTAAAAAATTCTGAGTAACAGGAATTCTTAATTCCACTGTCCCAAGAAGAACCATGTGGCCCCTGAACTGATTCAGTTCATATCCTCTCAAAGTTTCCTGTCCTCCCACATAAAATTCTTCTTCAGGTGGCAAATTCTCTCCCCATCTTCCTCTAAGTCTCAACCCAAAAGAAGGCGCTCTCCAGAAATCCCCATGCCTATAGTAACTCCTAAATTCAGTATAGTATTTTGTAAAATCAACATCTCCTCCCAAAAAACCACCACTTTTCTCAACCGCCAGAAAGCTGTAAAACCCCCTGTAGGGAACAAAAGCCTCATCTCTCACACGCGAATCCCACACTAAGGCAGGTTTCAGGCTCTGGTAGGTGCTTTTTCCCTTTTCTAAATCTGAAGGAAATTCCTCTCCTTCAATAGGCTCAATCTCTGTAGTTTCACTTTTAAGAGTCAGAAACAAGGTAAAATTACCAATTAAAGGATAACCCAGGCTTATCTTGCCACCTGTTGTCTTTTTACTGTAACTACCTTCCTCTTCACTGTAAAAATTATATTCTGTGTTGTATAACCCAACCTCAATTCTTGTGGATGTATCATTCCACCACCTGTCGATATAGTCTATCTGATAGTTATTTCTCTCCTTTCCAAATTCCCAGTCAATACTCAGCATTTTCCCCTCACCCCATAGATTATCCTTGGAAAACTGTATAAAACCACCAAGACCAACATCAGAACTGTAACTTGCCCCAAGAAGAAGCTTTCCCATCTTCTCTCTCTCTTTCACATCCACAACAAGATCCATAAGGGATGGGTCATCTGTTGCAACAGGCCTCATTTCAACTTTTTCAAAAAAACCAAGATTATAAAGCCTTCTCCAGCTCTCTATCATTCTTTCCACATTAAAGATATCTCCTTTTTTCAAAAGAAGTGTGTGCTTAAATATTCTCTCCTTGCTGGTTTCGTTTCCCTCTATCTTCACCTCATTAACATACACCTTAGTATTTTCATCTATGAGAAGCTCAACATCCACATTTTTCTTCTCTCTGTCAAAATGCAATCTGTTATCAACTTTTGCATAAAGATAACCTTTTTCTGCATACATTCTCTGCACCTGTCTAAGACCTTCTCTTACTTTTTTCACATTGAAGATATCTCCTTTTTTAAGGCCAAAACTTTCTTTTATCTTATCCACCGAAAAGACACTATTGCCCTCCACACTCAAACTCCCCATTTTATACCTTTCTCCCTCCTCTATCTTGAGAAATACTCTAACCCACCTTACCCTGTCCTTATCGAAAAAGTCAAGACTATCAAGAGATATTTTTACAAAATAAAAACCTTTTTTTTGATACTCATCTTTTACCTTCTTTATATCTTCCTTTAAAACATCAGGATCATAGAACTTCTTAAACCTTGTTTTCATGAAAGAGCGAATTTTGGCATCTGAGAAGAAACTGTTACCTGATACCTCCACCTCTATAACCCTTGCTTTTTGACCCTTCTCAATATAAAAGACAAAAGCTATCTCTTCTTTCTCCTCAGAGGGGTAAGAAAAGCTCACCTTTGCCTGGGTATAACCTTTCTTCTTAAAGTAGGAAAGTATTTTCTCTTTACTTTCCTCTGCCTTCTTATAATTCCAGGGCTTTCCCACCTCTAATGTAACAACTTTTTTAAGCTTTTTTATCTCGTCTTCTGCAACATTTTTAAATTCTACACTTTTTACAACGGGATACTCTTTAACTTCATAAACTATAACAATGCCCTCTGGAGTAGTTTCCTTAAGTGCCTTAACACTGAAAAAGTAGCCCATATCATAAATAGCCTGCATTTGTTCCTTTATTTTCTCTTCCGAGAAAGGAAAAGACGTAGCAGAGAGAACCCCTTTTATCTTTTTCTCTTCAATAACTTTATTACCCTGGATTTTTACATCAACAACAGAAAGATTACTTGCCTGCGAAAAGAGGGGTAAAAAAAATAAAGGCAGGAAAAAAGTAAACAACAAAAAAAGCTTTCTAAACCAAAAACTATTTTTCTTAATAAAAACCCCCTCCTTTTTAAAGGAGGGGGCAAAGTTTTCCTTCTTCATTTAAAACTATCTTCCAGTCTGGACTTTAGCTTTTTCCTCTCTTTTGGTAAAGGTTATCTGCCCATCTTTAACCCCAACCACCACTGTGTCACCATCCTTGAACTTACCTCTCAAAATCTCCTCTGAGAGAGGATTTTCAATCAATCTCTGTATTGCTCTTCTTAAGGGACGAGCACCAAAATCAGGATCGTATCCTTCCTCTGCTATAAGGTCTCTTGCCTCCTTTGTTACCTCCAGTTTAATGTCCTTCTCACTTAAAAGCTTTCTTTCCTCTTCAAGCATACGGTCAACAATCTGTTTTATCTCCTCTTTGGAAAGAGGATGAAAAACTATAACCTCATCGAGCCTGTTTAAAAACTCTGGCCTGAAATGTCGCTTCAGCTCTGAAAGAACCCTATTTTTCATCTCCTCGTAAGTTATACCACCATCTGTAGAGCGAAATCCAACACTTGCATCACTTCTTATCTGTTCTGCCCCAAGATTGGATGTCATAATTAAAACGGTGTTTCTGAAATCAACAACATGTCCTAAGTTGTCAGAAAGTCTTCCATCTTCCATAATCTGGAGAAGTATGTTAAAAACATCAGGATGAGCCTTCTCAATCTCATCAAGTAAAATAACAGAGTAAGGTCTGCGTCTCACTTTTTCTGTCAACTCTCCTCCTTCTTCATACCCCACATAACCAGGAGGAGCACCTGTTAAACGTGAAACAGTAAACTTTTCCATATACTCTGACATATCCAGTCTTATCATCGCATCCTCATCACCAAACAGAAACTCAGCGAGGCTTCTTGCAAGTTCTGTCTTTCCAACACCTGTTGGACCAAGAAACATAAAACAACCTATTGGTCTTTTTATATTCTTAACTCCTGCCTGAGCACGCCTTATTGACTGAGCAACTGCTTTTATAGCCTCGTCCTGTCCAACCATCCTTTTATGTAAGGCCTCTTCCATTCTTAAAAGACGTCTTGATTCTTCCTCTGTTAAATCACGAAGAGGAATATTAGTCCAGCTTGAAACAATGTAGGCTATATCCTTTGCGGTAACAACTTCCTCCTCTATCTTCTTACCTTTTTCTGCCTCCCACTGGGTTCTCTCCTCCATAAGGATGCGACGCAAATTCTTCTCTTTATCCCGCAATTTTGCAGCCTTCTCAAATTCCTGGGCTCTTATAGCAGCCTCTTTTTCCTTTCTAATTTGTTCAAGCTCACTTTCCACACTCTTTAACTTCTTGGGTCTGACACTACTTTGGAGTCTCACCCTGGCAGCTGCCTCATCCATAACATCTATGGCCTTATCGGGAAGAAAACGTCCCTGAATATAACGATGAGAAAGCTTTGCTGCTGCTTCAATAGCTTCATCTGTAATTTTTACACGATGAAATGCCTCGTATCTATCTCTTAATCCCTTTAAAATCTCAATTGTCTCCTTTACTGTGGGCTCGTTTACCATTACAGGCTGGAATCTTCTCTCAAGAGCCTCATCTCGCTCAATATACTTCCTGTATTCATCAAGAGTGGTGGCACCTATACACTGAAGCTCTCCCCTTGCAAGAGCAGGTTTTAAAATATTGGATGCATCTATAGCACCTTCTGCAGCACCTGCTCCAACCAGGGTGTGAATTTCGTCAATAAAGAGAATTATATTCTTTGCCTTTCTTATCTCATTCAGTATCCTCTCCATCCGTTTTTCAAATTCGCCTCTATACTTTGTCCCAGCCACAACCGATCCAAGTTCAATAGTAACAAGCCTTTTATTTAAAAGAGGCTCAGGAAGTGAACCTTCCACTATCCTCTGCGCAATTCCTTCAGCAATGGCTGTTTTTCCTACCCCTGCTTCTCCGATCAAGACAGGGTTATTTTTGGTTCTTCTTGACAATATCTGAATTACTCTCTCAATTTCTTTTTCTCTTCCTATTACAGGGTCAAGCTCACCGTTCCTTGCAAGCTCGGTAAGGTCCCTACCATACCTGTCAAGAGTAGGAGTGTTGGTAGGCTGGGGCTCTCTGTCCACGGAAACTTTTTCTCCCAGCAAAGCTACAACTTCCTCTCTTACCCTTTCAAGGTCTGCTCCCAAATTGGTTAATATTTGAGCTGCAACTCCTTCTCCCTCTCTTATGAGGCCGAGAAGAAGGTGTTCGGTTCCTATATAGTTATGACCAAGATTTCGAGCCTCGGTTACAGCAAGCTCCAGAACTTTTTTAGCTCGAGGAGTGAAAGGAATCTGGCCCAGAAAAAGAGAGCCTCCTCCTCTTCCCACAGCTTTTTCAACTTCCTGGCGGACCTGCTCAAGGTCTATCCCCATATTCTGAAGAGCAAGAGCTGCAACTCCTTCTCCCTCTCTTATGAGGCCGAGAAGAAGGTGTTCGGTTCCAAGATAATCATGGTCTAATCTCTTAGCCTCTTCTCTGGCTAAAAGAATCACTCTTCGTGCTCTTTCTGTAAATCTATTAAACATGTTTTTAACCTCACTTTCTGAACTTCACTTTTATTTATATTAAAAAATGCATGTGAGTCAAGAGAAGATAAGCAAAAACAAAGGAAAAGAAAATCTGCTCCCATCCCCATCAGGCCCAATCAAGAAAACTTTACGGTGCGGTAAACATCTCCTCTCGCTGTGGCCCTACGGAAAGAAGACGAATGGGGACCTTTCCTATTTCCTCAATCTTTTTTATATATTTTCGGGCAGCATCTGGCAAATCTTTATAAGAGGTAACCTTAGAAGTATCCTCTTTCCATCCATCCATCTCCTCATACACAGGTTCACACTCTCTCCACATGACAAACCTGTTTGGGAAATCCTGAATTACCTTCCCTTTATACCTGTAAGCAACACATATCTTAACCTTATCAAGCTTATCAAGAATATCAAGCTTTGTTAAAATCAACTCATCAAGACCATTTATCCGTGTGGCATATCTCAAAGCAACTCCGTCAAACCAGCCACATCTGCGAGGTCTCCCCGTTGTAGCTCCGTACTCATTTCCCCTTTCCTGAAGCAAGGTACCTATTTCATCCTTTAATTCTGTAGGGAAAGGGCCTTCTCCAACCCGCGTGGTGTAAGCTTTGGCCACTCCTATTACCTTTGTAATACTTCTTGGACTAACTCCGCACCCCGTGCAAACCCCCGCTGCTGAGGCATTGGAAGAGGTAACATAAGGGTAGGTACCATGATCTATATCAAGAAGGGTTCCCTGAGCTCCCTCAAACAGAATATCCTTACCCTCTTCCATTAATCTGTAAATGAGAAGAGAGGTATCTGTTATATACTTTTTCAATTTTTTCCCAAATTCGAGAAACTTTTCCAGAATCTCTTCCTTGGAATAGCTAAATCCTAAAAGGTTACCATATATTTTAAGATTTAAATTTAGCTTTTCTTCCAGAGTCTTCCTTTCCAGCAAATCTCCCATTCTTATTCCCCTTCTTGCCACCTTGTCAACATAAGCAGGACCTATACCTCTACCTGTTGTCCCTATCTTTCCCTTTCCTCTGAGACTTTCCTCCCACTTCTCCACATCTTTATGATAAGGCATAACGACATGGGCATTGGCGGAAATATAGAGATTTTTCTCTACGGGGATTCCTCTTTCCTTCAAATCTTTTATCTCTTTCAAAAGCTGCTCAGGGTCTATCACCACTCCATTGGCAATAATAGCCTTTTTGCCTGGGTGAAGTATACCTGAGGGAATAAGGTGAAAAACAAATTTCTCTCCATCCACAACAACTGTATGACCCGCATTGCTCCCACCCTGATACCTTACCACTGCATCTACTTTTCTTGCTAAAAGGTCAATCACCCTACCCTTACCCTCATCACCCCATTGCGTACCAACAACAACAATATTCAATCTTTCTCTCCTTGCTAAATTTTCTGATTTTCAAAACGAGTATACTCGCTGAAAAATGTAAGTTTAACAGTATCTGTTGGTCCCCGGCGTTGCTTGTTAATAATAACTTCTGCCTTCTTTTCATCCTCTGGTTTATGAGAATAATAATACTCCCTGTACAGTGACATAACAACATCAGCATCCTGTTCTATGGCACCTGATTCTCTCAAATCTGCAAGACGGGGTCTTTTATCCTCTCTTTGTTCAACTGCTCTTGAAAGTTGAGATATAGCTACAACAGGTACATTTAATTCCTTTGCCAGTGCCTTCAAACTCCTGGAAATTTCAGATATCTGCTGTTGCCTATTTTCAGCTCTTCTATCTCCTGCCATAAGCTGAAGATAATCTATTACCACAAGTTTTATGTCCTTTTCTGCCTTTAATCTTCGTGCTTTTGCTCTCAGCTCCATAACCGATATGTTGGGTGTATCATCTATATAAATTGGAGCTTCAGCTAAAACTGCTGCTGCATCAGTCAACCTTGACCAATCCTCCTCTGAGAGAAAACCTGTCCTGAGTTTCTGACTGTTAACCCTTGCCTCAGAGCAAAGCATCCTCTCCACAAGTTGCTCTTTTGCACTCTCCAGGCTAAATATAAGACAGGCAGCATCTGCATGGACAGCAGCATATTGAGCTATATTTAAAGCAAAAGCTGTCTTTCCCATGGAAGGTCTTCCTGCTATTACAATAAGATCAGAGTTCTGAAGTCCTGATGTAAGTCTGTCAAGATCAATAAATCCTGTGGGAATACCTGTAACCTGTTCCTTTCTCTGATAAAGAACCTCTATATGCTCAAAAGTCTCTGTCAATACCTCTTTTATATGAGAAAAGGATCTTCTGTTTACACTTTGAGCAATATTAAAGATTAAACTTTGAGCTTTATCTAAAATAACTTCAACTTCGAGAGAATCCTCATAAGAAAGATTTGAAATCTCATAAGATGCTTTTAAAAGCTGCCTTAAAATATACTTTTCTCTAACAATATTGGCGTAGTATTCAACATTTGCTGTTGTGATGACAGAATTAATCAAATCAACAAGATAGGATGATCCTCCTATTTTTTCTAATTTTCCCTGTTTACGAAACTCCTCTCTAAGGCTTACAATATCAACAGGTTTATTGGAATCAAAAAGTTTTAAAATTCCCTCAAATATTGTTTTGTGAATATCCGAATAAAAAATCTCCGGGCGATCTATTATTTGAATAACCTTAGGTACAGCCTCTTTCTCAAGTAACATCACCCCCAGCACGCAACGTTCAGCTTCAAGAGAATGAGGGGGAACCTTCTCTGCCACAATAGATTGAGCTTTCAAATCTGACATAAAATTTTCTTTTTTTAAATTTTTAGCCATTTAAGATATTACAAATAAACAGGTCTTGCCTCAAGAACTTCTTCAATACTACAAAGAGCCTTTAAAACTTCAGAAGAAGGAGACGTATCCAGTGTATAAACCGAAATGTTCTCCTCACCAGGTGCAGATCTTCCCATACGAAGTCCTGCAATATTTATCCCGTAATTCCCAAGAAGTGTGCTTATTTTTCCCACCGCCCCAGGCTTGTCCACATTAACACAGACAAGAAGGTAGCCTTCAGGAACAAATTCCAGAGAGCAACTGTTCACCTTTACAATATAAGGTATCCTTTTTTCTAAAACTGTCCCCTCAATTTTTATTTCTTCTGTGTCACCTTTAACTTTCAACTCTATAAGACTTGCATACTCTCTTCTGTCTGTAGTTTTAACCTCAGATACTTTAATACCCCTTTCCTTTGCCAGAAGAGGAGCGTTAACGTAGTTAACATCAGCTTTTAGCACAAATCCCAGAAGACCTTTTATTAGGGCAACTGTTAAGGGCTTCACCTCGTATTCGGCAATTTCTCCTCTGTAAATAACTTCCACCTCTCTTAAGTTTCCTTTAAGCAGCTGCGCTGAAAAACTTCCCATTTTTTCTGTCAGGGAAAGATATCCTCCAATTTTTCTTGCAAGATGAGGTGGAATAGCCATGATGTTCACAGCATTTCTTACATTTCCCCTCTTAATAGCATCAGCAACCTGGCTTGCAATTTCCACAGCTACTCTTTTTTGAGCCTCCTCTGTGGAGGCACCAAGATGGGGTGTCACTATCACACAATCCATTTCCAGAAGAGGACTTCCAAAAGGTTTACCTTTCTCGAAAACATCAAGAGCAGCCCCCCTTACCTTACCACTTTTTATAGCTCTGTAAAGTGCATCCTCATCTATTATCCCTCCTCGAGCACAGTTAATTATCCTGACACCATCCTTCATCAGAGAAAATTCTCTTTCGCCTATAAGACCTCTTGTGCGCTCTGTCAGAGGAGTGTGAACAGTAAGATAATCACAGCTTGCAAGAAGCTTCTCAAAATCACAAAGAGTAACACCTATCTCTTCTGCTTTTTCTCTTGTGATAAAAGGGTCATAAGCAAAGACTTTCATACCAAGACATCTTGCTCTTTTGGCCACTTCACTTCCTATTCTACCAAGACCGATAATACCCAGAACTTTCCCGTATACCTCAGTACCCATAAATTTCTTCCTGTCCCAGATACCCTTTTTTAAAGAGACATTGGCCTGAGGGATATTTCTTGAGAGAGAAAGAATTAAAGAAATGGTGTGTTCTGCAGCCGAGATTGTATTTGCCTCAGGGGTATTCATAACAATAATTCCCTTCCTCGTTGCTGCCTCTATATCTATGTTGTCAACCCCTGTTCCTGCTCTTCCAATTACTTTCAGGTTAGAGGCTGCATCAATAACCTCTCTTGTTACCTTTGTTCCGCTGCGGATAATAAGAGCAATATAATCTTTTATAATCTCAGCAAGCTCTCCTTCTTTTAAACCGTTTCTCTCTGTAACCTCAAAACCTTCCTCTTTCAGCTTTCTTATTCCATCTTCGGCAAGAGGATCAGTTACTAAAACCTTCATGGTTTTCCCTCTAATATTTTCTTTCTACAAAAACCTCTTCTACCGCTTTTGCTGCTTCTCCAAGTATTAATTCATATCCAAGCTGAAACATGGACATCTCAAAAGCACAGATAACCCCAATAACATCCAGTTTATCCATCCAACCAAGGTGGGCAATCCTCACTATCTTACCTGAAAGTCTGCCCTGTCCACCCGCTATAATAACACCAAATTCATCCTGCATTTTTTTCCTGAGCGTTCTCTCGTTAATTCCCTCAGGAACCAAAATAGCAGTAACTGCATTTGAAGAGGGATCACCAAAAACTTTAAGTCTCATTTTAGAGACCGCTCTGCGAACAGCCTCGGCAAAAAGCCTGTGTCTTTTTATCACATTCTCAAGGCCCTCTTTCTTTATAAGCTCAAGGGAGCTATCAAGAGCACAAATAAGAGACACAGAGGGTGTAAAAGGGGTCTGTCTCTTAACAAAAGCCTGCTTTGCCTTGTTTAAATCCCAGTAATATCTTGGAAGAGAGGAATTTTTTGTAAGTTGCCAGGCTTTCTCCGAAAGACAGATAAAAGAAAGCCCTGGAGGAAGCATGAGTCCTTTTTGAGAGCCTGCCACAACAACATCAATCTTCCAGCTATCAGTGAGAAGAGGTTCTGCACCAAGACCACTTATAGCATCAACAACCAGAACTGCAGAAGTCTCACTTACTACTTTGCCAATTGTCTCAACATCATAAACAACACCTGTACTTGTTTCAACAAGCTGTGTGAATACAGCCCTGATATTTTTGTTTTTGTGCAGCTCCTCTCCAATTTTTAAAGGATCAGGAGCTTTTCCCCATTCAACATCCATAGCGGTAACTTTAAGACCAAAAGCCTCTCCTATTTCTGCCCATCTTTCTCCAAACTTGCCACCTCTTACAACAAGTACTTCATCTCCGGGTGAAAAAAGATTGGCTACAACAGCTTCCATAGCTCCTGTTCCAGAAGAGGAAAAGACAAATACGTCATTTCTGGTTTGAAAAATATATTTTAACCCTTCGCATACCCTCTCAAATACCTCGGAAAATTCCGGAGTCCTGTGATGAATAATATCTTTTGCTTGAGAAAGCTTCACATCCTCCGGAAGAGGAGTGGGACCAGGTGTGAATATTCTTGCTTTTACCATTTTTTTCTCTCTGAACTTTTTTCTATTCTGCTACGGGAAGAACGTGAACCCTCCTGTTGGAGGAGAAATTTACATAACCGTCAACCTTGGCAAAAAGTGTATAGTCTCTTCCAACACCCACATTCCTGCCCGGGTGAAACTTTGTTCCTCGCTGACGCACAATAATACTTCCAGCTTTAACAAACTGTCCTCCAAAAGCTTTCACTCCTAACCTTTTTGATGCACTATCCCGACCGTTGGAGGAATGACCTTGCCCTTTCTTATGAGCCATTTTACACCTCTTTTTTT
>DRTT01000013.1 GCA_011372105.1 Candidatus Aerophobota bacterium | reverse complement strand
TTTTTGTTCTGGGTGTGGGGGAAGAGGGATAGAGAGACTTACTAAAGCATTTTTAGGAATTCTTTTTCTCCCAGAGGTACCTGTCATTTGATTCTTTAAATACTCTTTTATTTCTGGATGTCTCAAGAGGTAATATAAAAACATTAAATCTATCGTGCCTTTCGATCTAATTGGATGGATTTCTGTAGTGGCTATAAATATACCGAATTTTTGGGGTACAAAGCCTATTTTGCCATTTTCAAAACATGGGGTTATCTTTGCAAGAAGTAAGTCATTAGGATAAACAGGAACACCACTTTTAACTTCTTTGTGTTTTCTAATCTCAAAATCTGCATATAGCTTTTCATCTTGTGGAACTAATTCCATAGGTATAAAGAAAACTTCCTTTGTTTTTTTCTCTTTATAAACAGCTGGAGTAATATCCGCCACCCTTCCCAATCTCACCACTTTCCAATTTTCTGGTAGGTTTTTAAAGTTCATAGCCAGTTTTTGTCTTTGAGTATTTTAGTTATAGTCCTCCCTAACTCATGTATCTCTCTTGTGGCAACTACCCAAACAATTTCAAGTTTTACTCCAAAATAAAAATGAATGAGTTTATCTCTCATCCCTGCTATTTTCTTCCAATTAACATCAGAACATTCTACCTTCAACTCCTGAGATATGTTCTTTACTGCCTCCCCGATAATTTCAATATTTCTAACAACCGCGTCCTGTTTTTCCTCTTTCTTTAAAAATTCATCATAGGTTAATCCCTTTATATAGTGTTTAATTCGTCTACAGGCTTCAAGGATATCTAATAAAAACTCTTTATCGCCTCTACGCATAAATCAAGCTCCTTTTTATTTCCTCTTTTATATAGGGAATCCTTATGGTTTCCACTCCATACTTGGTTATAAGGTCTATTTTTCTGCCTAACAATTTTTCAAGATAATCAATAAGTTCAAGGTATTTGTCAAAAGTCAAGTTTTTTATATCAAACTCAACATAGATGTCTATATCGCTTTCTGGTGTTTGTTCTTCTCTTGTGTAAGAACCGAAAACACCTATTTTCTTCAAAGAGAAACGTCTTTTAAGTTCTTCTTTATGGTCTTTCAAAATTCTCATTATTCTATCAATTTCTCTCATAATTCACCTCCGATTAATGTTCTTAACTCTTTTATGCCACTTAATATTTCCTCCTGTCTTGAAATTAACTCCTCCATAAGTGTTGCAGGGTCTTCATATTCTATCTCTTCAACTTTATAAGGAGCATAGCGGTTAGCATTTAGGTAATAATCCTCCTCCCTTATCTTTTCTACATCAACAACCCAGCATTTAGGCTTATCTGGTTTTGGTCCTATTCCAAACCATTCTTCTGAGATTATCCCTTTTTCTTTCCACAGATTATATTTTTTTAGGACATCAGGTAGGTCGTTTTTGTCAATGGGAAGACGCCTGTCTCCAAGTTCAAAGCCATCATTTTCCACCATGTAGTACCAAATTCTGGTTGTTCTTGGAGTATTTTCATCTTTTGGTTTTTCCAGGAAAAGAAGACTTGTTTTTGAACCTGTATAAGGTTTAAATACACCTGAAGGCAAAGAGACTATAGCAAAGACATTAAATTCCTCAATAAGTCTTTTTCTTATCCATTTATGGGTATTATCTGCTCTAAATAAAACTCCATCAGAAACAACAATTCCAACTCTACCACCAGGCTTTACTGCATTCATTACATGTTGTAAGAATAAGGTTTCCATTCTATTAGTCCAATGGTCAAAGGTTCCGGTAACTTCATATTTGAGCTCCCCAAATGGTGGATTTGTTAAAATCACATCATATTGATTTCTCTCTTTATTCATTGCTGGGGCAGATAAAGAATTTCCCTGTTCAAAATTTGAGCTTCCATCTCCATGTAAAATCAAGTTCATAAGACCTAATCTGTAGACATATTCAACAAGCTCTCTTCCAAAGAGGTTTTCTCTTAATTGTCTAACTAAAAATTCTTGTTTAGTTCTATCTCTTTCTTCATTAATGTAGTTTTGTATTACATAATCGTGAGCTTTTACAAGAAATCCACCTGTTCCTGCTCCAGGGTCATAAATTTTTTCTCCTGGTTTTGGATCTATTATTTCAACCATAAGTTCTACAATGTGTCTTGGAGTAAAATACTCTGAAAACTCTTTTTCTGCGCCTATTCTTTGGATTAAAGACTCGTATGCCTGTCCCATTTGATCATAAGGGACACCTCTTAGTTTTAAATCTGCAAGTCTCTTTACAAGTTCTGAGAGAGCTTTTTCTTTTTTTATTTTTGGTTCATGGCCTTTAAAGATTTTTGCTATAATTCGTCTTTCATGATTTCCAGATTTATCTATCATATCTATCATAGCAAGAGTGCGAAACATATCTTTTAAGAAATCGTGAACGTCTTTATAGCCCTGATTTTTAGCCCAGATTTCTGGATTTTCTGCCCAGTTGTGAAATCTAAATTTCTCAGGAATTATCGGTTGATAAATATCTCTTCTGCTTCTGCATCATTAATAGGTAAACCCATTAACTCGTTATATTTTTTGATGAATGCGTATCTTAAATTATTTGCGTGAGGAATGCTGGCGGCAAATACTAAGGCTTTCTTTAACTTCTTAGTTTTTTCGAATTCAATTATTTCGAAATATTTTTCTGCAATAAGTTCATTTCTCTGAGGTACATCAACAGCTCTTCCTAAGTCTTCAGGATCAAAATCAAATCCAAGTTCGTGAATTCCATATAAATCTACATTTGTTTGAAATTTAAAATAGATAGTATCTGCTAAAATGCCATCTTTTACCCCTTGACGATAAGTATATTTAAAAATAGGTGGGCCGAAATACTCATCTGTATTAACTGTTTCTCTATCAGAAGGGGTAGCAGTTAATCCTAAGATTACAGCTTTTTTGTTTCCTTTTCTGAAGTATTCAACTACTCTATGCCAGTCTCCGAAATAAGAACGATGACATTCATCAAGGATAATCAAATCAAAGAAATTACTGGGATAAAGTGTATATTTATCGCCTGTAACAAGCATTTGAATTGTAGAGACTAAGACATCAGCATAACGGTCTTCTGGATCTAAACTTAATCTTTTGATTTCCTTAAATTCTGCAAGGCCATATTCTTTAAATTTGTTAACTGTTTGTGTAGCGAGAGAATCTCTATCAACTAAAAAAAGAGCTTTTTTGATTTTTCCCATCGTAAATAATTTTGCTAATACATTGGCAGCAACTAAAGTTTTTCCACTTCCTGTAGCCATTTGGATATACATTTTGTCTCTTCCTGAAAGAAAAGACGAAATAATTTGAGATACAGCAACTGCTTGATATGGCCTTAAATTTACTCTGACTTTCTCACATTCTGGTGTTATGATTTCTTTAAGTTCTTGAGGGGTGGGAAATTTTTCAATTCGTTCTGGAAGGATTCGTGCTTTTAAATTCTGCTTTAGAAATGTTTTGCCATCACTTGCAAAAATTAAAAATATATCAATATTATGCTCAATAAATTCCTTGGCATAATCCTTGGCTTGCTGTAAGGCTCCATAGAGATCCTTTCCTGGCTTTTTGGCTTCAAGAATTGCAAAAGGCACGCCTTCTTTTAGAAAAATATAATCTGTAGAATTGCCATGTGGAGTTGTATATTCTTTTCTAATGATAGAAAAATTTTTTAAATCCCAACCTCGCTCCCGTAAATGTTCATCTATAAGAGTCTTAGCATCAGCTTCACTTATTTCACCATTCATTTTCTTTCTCTTTTTTATCTTTTTGTAATGATTTTAAACTTTCATCTTCGAGCCATTTATCGATCAAATTTTTCTTAAATCTCCATTGTCCTTTAATCTTCACCCCTGGGATAATCTTTGCACGAGCCAACCTATAAATGGTATGTTCATCCATTTGGAGATATTCAGCCAACTGTTTTACTGTTAGAATTTCCTTTTCTTCAAATGGTCTTCTCATTTGTAAAAATTATACAAAATAGTACAAAGAAGTTCAAGTAATTTTGGGTGGTGAGTGGGAGAAGATTTCTTTTCTTACTTCCGTGAATCTCATTAGGGAAGTCAAAAGGAACAATTAGAAAGATGGAGGGATGGGGAGCCATTATTCCTTTTCGAACTAATTCAGGCGGGCAAAAGGAAGGGATATTTTGACTTTCTTTTTCTAAAATCTTCCCTGTTACGGAACAATTAAATGAAACGGTTTAACAGTCATCAGATTCACAAAAGATTTCCTTTAGTAGTAGAATTTTAGGGGAGTCAGGTCTTGAAATCAAGTATTTTTAGTATCTTGCTATGGCATTAAGAATTAATAAGGAAGATATCTATATGATACCTTCCAGAGGCAATACTCAAAATAGGATTTTCCCCCTTTTATTGCACTTTGATTTCAAGACCTGATCACAATTAATGTTTGATATTGGAATTTCATTTATCTTCTTTTAAGCAATGGTAATTTCTTTTGACAAATACACATCCTGAATAGCATTAAGGAGTTCAACTCCTTCACTCATAGGTTTTTGAAAAGCTTTACGTCCAGTAATTAATCCCATGCCACCGGCACGTTTGTTAATCACAGCAGTTTTTACTGCTTGTTGCAAGTCATTTTTTCCCGAGGGTCCACCTGAGTTAATCAGTCCTGCCCTTCCCATATAGCAGTTTGCAACCTGATATCTTGTTAAATCTATTGGGTGTTTGCTCGTTAATTTTTCATACATTAATGGATGGTATCTTCCAAAATTTAAAACCTCAAATCCATTATTTGTTGTGGGTTGCTTTTGTTTGATTATATCAGCCTCAATTGTAACACCGAGATAATTTGCCTGTCCTGTTAGGTCTGCTGACGTATGGTAGTCAACACCGCCCTTTTTGAATTCCTTATTTCTTAAATAGGTCCATAAAACAGTCACCATTCCTAATCCGTGTGCGTATTCAAATGCTTTTGAAATTTCTTCTATTTGACGTCGGGACTCAATTGAACCATAATATATTGTTGCACCAATTCCTACCGCCCCCATATCAAATGCCTGATCCACAGAAGCAAACAGGCGCTGATCATAAGAATTGGGATAACTTAACAGTTCATTATGATTTATCTTTACGATAAAAGGAATCCTGTGGGCATACTTCCTTGCCACCGCGCCCAAAACTCCTAACGTAGAAGCAACAGCGTTGCAACCACCTTCAATTGCTAATTTAACGATATTCTCAGGGTCAAAATAAATAGGATTTGGAGCAAACGAGGCACCAGCTGAATGTTCTATGCCTTGATCGACAGGTAATACTGATAAGTATCCTGTTCCAGAGAGTCTTCCTGTATTGAAAATTAACTGGAGATTTCTTAATACAGCAACAGGTCTATCTGAAAAAAGATGCACCCTATCAATAAAATCAGATCCCGGTAAGTAGAGTTGTTTCCTGGGTATTGTTTTGCATTCATGAGTTAATAAATCCTCTGCATCTTTACCTAATATTTTTTTGATGTCCATTTTCTCCCTCCAAGAGAAAAATTTAATTTATTCAATTTACTGGTTATATAAAAGTCACTTCTCAACTCTCAACTGTGCTTTCAAAAAACCTGCTAAGATGACGCATCTTTCTTTCCAAGATTTTTCATTCGCTCATTGACTTCAAATAAAACCCATAACCTTTTTATCGAAAACTTTAATGGTTAAGGAAGGAGTCTAATTCCTGAGCGGGTTACAAAGTGAGAAGATATGAATGAGAAAAAAGGCTCCTCGCTTTTCTTAAAGTATCAGCTTACCTGAATTTATTTTAAAACATAGTTACGCAAAGTCAACTTAACTTCTGATTTTTCAAATCGCTTGAACATCACACCATGTAAAAAGTTCAATATTTAAACCTCTTCAATGCCTCAAACATTGCTATAAGATTTTCAATCGGGACCTTTGATTGAATGTTGTGAATGGCGTTAAACACAAAGCCTCCACCTTTCCCAAATATCCTGCAACGCTCTTTCACCTGCTCTCTAACCTCATCCTGTGTGCCAAAAGGAAGAGTTTTTTGAGTATCCACTCCCCCACCCCAGAAAACCAGTTTATCTCCATACCTTTCTTTAAGCATTTCAGGGTCCATACCTTTTGCTGATGTTTGAACAGGATTTAATATATCAACTCCTGCCTCAACAAAATCGTCAATAAACTCAACTATGGAGCCACAGCTGTGGTAAAAAGTCTTCCAGGATGTGTGCTGATGAACCCAGTCATTGACCTTCTTGTGAAAGGGCTTGTAAAATTCCCGATACATATCAGGAGATATAAAAGGACCATTTTGAGTGCCAAAGTCTGTGCCACTTAGCATTATAACATCTATTTTGTCACCCACTGCCTCATAGGAAAGTTCAAGATTTTTCAGGGCTATCTCACATTGAAGTTCAAAAATTTCTTTAATATAGGAAGGATATTCTATATGAGCCATATACCATAGTTTGGGATCTCTTATTCCCCTGGGATATTTAATATGCGGACCTGGAACAAGAGCTATATCTCCAAAACTTGCATCTATGAATTCACCCACAATACAAAGGTTTGTATTTTCATACAGCTTATCTGCCATTTTTTCAAGATACCTTAGTGTTTCCTCTGAAAACACGGAACATTGTTGTCTTACCCACTCTTCTGGATTTAATTTTTTCTCATCAACAGGTTCCTGACGAACAATAACATCAAAATAATAGCCACCTTTTGGCATCTTTGCACAGGGAGGAGCTGACGTATCCCCCTGGGGATAAATGTAAATATTCCCTTTATCATCTTCTGTTGTCATAAACCTCCCTGGAACAAGGACTTCTGTCCCATCAAAAAGTCTCCAGGGTTTCCAGTTTTCATTTTTGAACCCAAATATGTTGGTGGGAAGCCAAAGACCTATGGTGTCTATTCCTAACTTTTCTCTTACCTCCATGTCAACCTCTGCAAGCATCTGGAAGGGATCGGCTATTTTTACAGGTTTTTCTTCAAGCAAGAGTGCCTTCCTTAACCTGGCATAAGTACTTGCCTGAATTCCTGTCACAAGAGTTGAGCCTAAATCAAGGGGGATTCTGTCAGGTATTTGATGATTTATTGCTTTCCTTACCCGTTCTCGCGAGGTCATTTATAACTCTCCTTTATAAGTTATTAAATCCTTTTATCAGGGTTTTCTGGCGCCTGAGTTTCAGGTGCTATCTTTCCTATCCAGCATATTTCAAAAATCTACCCTCGTCAAGAAATAAATTCAGAAGAGGTTTTGACAAAAAAAGCTGAATCTATATTATATGTTGAGTTAAATGCGCAAACTTAAAATTTAAAATGACTGAATTAAGAAAAGACCCTGTAAGTGGAAGATGGGTAATTATTTCTCCTGAGAGGGGGAAAAGACCCTCAGATTTTTCTTTTGAAGAATTCCCTGAAATAAAAAAGGAGGGGTGTCCTTTTTGCGAAGGAAATGAAACTATAACTCCTCCTGAAATTTTCTCCTATCGGAAAAATGGAACAAAACCTGATACTCCTGGATGGCGGATAAGAGTCGTACCCAATAAATTCCCAGCTCTAAGGATGGAAAGTAAGTTAAACAAAAAGGAGGAAGGGATATATGAAATGATGAGTGGAGTTGGTGCACATGAGGTAATAGTTGAGACGCCCAAGCATATTGAAGATATATTAGTATCCTCAGATTTAAAAGTAGCAGAAGAGGTAATAAAAGTATACCGGCAAAGAATGATAGAGCTTATGAAGGATGCCCGATTTGAATACGTGCTTGTATTTAAAAACAAAGGCAAGGAAGCCGGAGCCTCTCTTAATCACTCCCACTCCCAAATAATTGCTACTCCTGTTGTTCCCAAAAGAGTGGAGGAGGAGCTTGAAGGCTCAAGGAAGTATTTCAATGATAAGGAAAAATGTGTTTTTTGTGATATGATAAGACAGGAAATAAGTATGGAGGAAAGGCTTCTGTGGGAAGATGAATATTTTATAAGTTTTTGCCCCTTTGCCTCTCGTTTTCCCTATGAGATGACCATTTTACCTAAAAGACATACCTGTGACTTCAGAGAAATAAACCAGAAAGAGATCAAAAGTTTTGCAAGAATGCTGAAAAATTGCATTAAAAATCTTAACAGAATCGTTCCCCACCTCCCTTACAACTACCTTATACACACCTGTCCTTCCTCCAGACAGAATTTGAGTTATTATCACTGGCACCTTGAAATTATACCTCGCCTTACGGTAATTGCTGGATTTGAATGGGGAGCAGGATTCTATATAAATTACATGCCTCCTGAAAAAGCAGCAAAAAATCTAAGAGCTTAAATTAGATCACCTTTCCTCCTCATATATTCTTCTTTCGCCTTCTATCTTTTTTATCTCTGTTATATCCTGGGTAACTTCCACGCATCCAAGATAATCCCCTCTTCCATCTTTCACAGCAAAATATCTGATGTAGATAAGCCTTTCTCCAAGATTAATCCAGAACTCTGCCACATCTCTTTTTCCGCTTTTAAAATCCTCAAGAATTTTATTAACTATATGGACACTCTTTTGTGGATGACACTTTTGAACTTCTCTTCCAATTATAGCCTTTGTTCTTGGAAAGACCCTATCTTTTGTCTGGCTAAAATATCTAACCTTATCCTCTCTATCCACAAAAGTTATATCAACTGGCAGATTGTTAAAAATAGCCTCAATTTCCTTTCTCGAAAGTTCCCCTGTTTCAAACAAAATTTTATCCTTTTCCTTTACTCCAGCCTTTGCTTTCGCTTTTTTCTTTTGCAAAGGAACCTTAGCATCCTCAGGTGTAAAACAACAATATCCAAGCTCATCAAATCCTTCTCTTACCCCCTCCCACTCTTTTTCTTCTATAACCTTTAGGGCAGTAGGAAAAAGAATTTTGTTTTCCTTGTAAAAATGGTTTGAGAGTGTCTCCTGGAGAAGAAGCGCTTTTTCTTCCAGTTTATCTGAAAAATCCTCGAAATTCATCTCTTTCCAGAGGTCGAAAATCCTGTAAATTTCTTTTTTAATCTCTCTTATCTTATCATGTTCCATCCACATAATTACAGGAGGTTGGGTTACACCGTGTTTTTCAAGGTAAGGAAAGAGAACATTTTCCTCACGAAGATAATGGCTTTCTGATTCTTTAAGATAATTTACGATGTTATTTAAATCTTTTGCCTCTTCCGACATGGATTCAATATTTTCCTGTTTTATTTTCTTTGCAACATCTTTAAGTTTCTGAGCTAAATCAAGCAAAATTTTATGCTCTTCCATAAGAATATAGACAGGATGTCCTGGAAATACCGTAACCTCCTCTTTCTCAAGTAAATCTCTTAGAAGAGAGAGATGAACATCACAGAGCTTGTGAATTTCTTCTCTTGGTATACCCTCTTTTATGAGTTCCTCCTCTACCATAGAAATATCAACGGGCGAAAGACCCACCAGCACTCTCTTGAATTCTTCTCTTATTCTCTCAATATCTTCACCCTTATGCAGCCTCTTTATAAGTTCCTTTAAAATTTTTTTCTGGTCCTCCTTTTTACCAAAAAGCTCGCTCATTTTCTTTTTTACCTCCCTTTAATTATTTCAGGCAATCTTTAAAAATCGGGCATTAATAGCAACAATTACTGTGCTCAGGGACATAAACACTGCACCTATTGCAGGACTTAGAAGTATACCACGGCTGTACAGCACTCCTGCGGCAAGAGGTATAGCAAAAGCATTATAACCTGTTGCCCAGGCAAGATTTTGTATCATCTTTCTATAGGTTGCTCGCGCAAGAGAGATTATCGCCACCACATCAAGAGGATTACTTCTCACAAGGATAATGTCTGCTGTTTCCACAGCAACATCAGTCCCCGCTCCAACAGCAATACCAACATCGGCTTGTGCAAGAGCTGGAGCATCGTTAACGCCGTCACCAGTCATTGCAACAACAAATCCCCTCGATTGGACTTCCTTCACCTTGGCTACTTTTTCCTCAGGCAAGACTTCGGAAAAATACTCATCAAGCTCAACTTCCTCAGCTACCCACCTTGCAACTTGCCTGTTATCTCCTGTAAGCATCATGCATCTTATTCCCATATCTTTCAATGTGGAGATTGCCTTCTTTGACTCAGGTCTTATTATATCAGCAAGTGCTATAATCCCGGAAACTTCTCCATCCATGATAAAAAACGCAAGTGTTTTCCCCTGCGAGGAAAGATCTTCAATAATCTCACCAGGAAGTGGCATGTTATTTTCTCTAAGATATCCTATACTTACAACTTTAATATCTTTACCGTTAACTTTTCCCTCTGCTCCTTTTCCTGGAATGGCTCTGAATTCTTCAACAGAAAAGGTACCTTTGGAGGCTGTAACAATCCCTCGAGCAATAGGGTGCTCAGAATGAGTTTCTATCGAGGCTGCGTATTTTAAAAGCTTGTCTCTATCAAGGTTTTTCCTCAAAACTACAACATCTGTAACGCCAAACTTCCCTTGAGTGAGTGTCCCTGTCTTATCAAAGATAATCGCCTGGATATCTTTTGCCTTTTCAAAGGCAATACGGTTTCTTACAAGAAGTCCATTTTTTGCGGAAATAGCAGTTGAGACAGCAATTACCAGGGGAACTGCAAGGCCGAGAGCATGAGGGCAGGTGATGACCATCACTGTGACTGTTCGCTCAAGAGCAAAAGCAAAATCTTTATTCAGCATTACAAGCCATAAAAAAAGTGTTATCACTCCTCCCGATAAGGCTATAATAGTAAGCCATAAAGCTGCCCTGTTTGCCAGATCCTGAGTCTTTGATTTACTCTCCTGTGCTTGCCTGGTAAGTTCAATAACCTGCGAGAGAAAAGAATCCTTGCCCATCTTCTCAATCTCCACTAAAACTGACCCTTCGCCGTTAATTGCTCCTCCTATAACCTTATCGCCTGACTTTTTATTCACAGGCCTTGATTCTCCCGTTAACATAGATTCATTAACCGATGTTTCGCCATCAACAACTTTGCCATCTGCTGGTATTTTCTCTCCAGGTCTTACAATAACTCTGTCACCCACCCTAAGCTCTTCTACAGGCACATCCTTTACACTCCCATCATCCATAAGTTTATGAGCATCAGAGGGCATAAGTTTTGCAAGTTCCTCCAGTGCTCTTGAAGCACCCATAATTGACTTCATCTCAATCCAGTGTCCAAGGAGCATAATATCAATAAGAGTAACAAGTTCCCAGTAAAACACTTTTCCTTCAAGACCAAAGACTACAGCACTGCTGTAAAGGTAAGCAGTTGTGATAGCAACAGCAATAAGAGTCATCATTCCAGGTCTTGATGATTTTATCTCATTAAGAAATCCCTTTAGAAATGGATATCCTCCATAGAGGAAAACAAAGGAGGAAAGTGTAAAAAGAAGGTAGAAATCCCCCCAAAATCGTATGTTAAGGCCAAGAAAGTTTTGAATCATGGGCGAAAGGAAAAGAACAGGTATTGTAATTAAGAGAGATACCAAAAACCTCTTTTTAAAATCAAGAACCATGTGAGCATGACTATTATAATGCTCAGCTCTTGATTTATGGACTGTATGGTGGGTGTTGTACCTCATAATCATTCTCCTGATGTATTTTATGTGAATTATTATACCTTTTCCCCATCCTACCTAAGTTAACTTTTCAAATCCTTTTTCATTCTGTCAAATTCTTCTTTGGTAATTTCACCTTTGGCATAACGTTTCTTTAAAATATCCATCGGAGTTTCCATTGTTGATGGACTACCTGAGCTTTTCTCTCTTGAGCTTTGTAAAATAAAATAAATCACAAAACCCAGCACAATCAGTACAATAACAGGAAATATTACCCACATAACTGTTCCTCCCATCATATGTCCCCATTCGCCCATATACCAATCATCATTACTATTAGCAAAAGCTAAAGTAAAAGCTGGCCAAGTTAAAATTGTCGCTAAAAGTAAAATCAATTTTTTCATTTTATCCCCCCTTAAAATTCTCTTGTGAGGTAACTACCAGCCAAAAAGACATACTGCTTTTTCTCGTTTTTTTACATCTCTTGCAAGAAAACCCTATCTGCATCAACTCTTACAATCTTTCAGTGAATCTGAAAAGATCTTTAAGGGTATCAATACTTCCTTTTTTAAAAGGCGTCCCAGATACAAATTCCTTCTGGTAAATTTTATCTTTTTTACCTACAGTTCCGGTTTCAAAGGTAAAATAACCATTTTGGGTTTAAAGTATCAAGTTACCACAAGATTCTGGGTTGGTTCACTTAAAATGGCTTCAAGAGGAAATTTATCCATGCGGGGTGAGGGGCTGTTTTATCTTTAAAAGCCCGGTTTCTGTTATTTCCATAAAAAAGGTGCGCGTATCATGTCCACACATTCTACAACCATCTATCCGAAACAGTCTAACTATGTCTCCCGGGGGCCTGCCAAATATTTTTGCACCGTACTGAGTCATTATCAGTTGCTTTGCAAGAACCATCGTGCCATCCACTATATGTCCTACTGCGTATCCACCCGCCGCCTCAGCTGTCAACTCTTCATGGCCTGATCTTTTTTGAGAAACAAAGAGAGCGGTTTGATGCCACTTCTTCATAAAATTAAAAAGTTGCCTGATTACTACACGAGCAAGCATTTCCTTATGTTCGTAAAGGCCTGTTACAGAATCAATAATGGTAAATTTCACCTGATAGTTTTTAATAGCATAGGCAAGTGTTGCAAGAAGATTTGGTATATTTTCTCTGAGAGATGTGTGAGAAGCCGCGTCAATTAAAACAATATTCTCCTCAATCTCGTCAAATTCTACACCCATAGCTTTTGCTCTTTCTCGCAGAGAGATAGCAACAAAAGGAGAAGGTGTCTCTACCGTAATAAAAGCAACTTTCCTGCCGTCAGCCACCTGCCTGACTGTAAATTGCTCAACAAGCAAAGTCTTTCCGGTATCTGAGGAGCCTGTTACATTAAACACAGTGAAGGCGGGAATACCACCAAGTGGTTTTTTCACCACTTTTTTATTTTTTACCTGGGTGGTAAAGAACAATTCATCAAGCCCTTCAACTCCGGTTGGAACACCATATATACAGGGAGCCTCCTTGAGAGCCTCTCCACCTTTCAGTATTCCCTCTTCAATTACCTGAGGTTTTCTGTACCCTTCTTCCCTTAAATCTTGCTCGTCCATTAATCCTGATCCAATACCTTTTTAACTTCCCTGAGCAGGAAGGCAGGGTTGTTAATGGGATAGGGTAATTTTTCGGCAATTTTTGCAAGACTTTTCTTTTTTATCCTGACATCTCCAAGTTTACTTATAATTTCCTCTTTACCTGAGATGGGAAATTCAATACCTTTTTCTTTTATTGCTTTAAGAAGAATGTAAGCCCAGGGTACTTCTTCAGAAAGAGCTTCAAGAACCTGAGAGGAAAATTCCACAAAAAGCTTTGATTCTTCCTCCCCTTCCCTTATCAATTTATAGGCGAGTTTGACAATTCCACCTGCCGTATGGACCTTGGGTTCTTTTCCTTCAGTTTCAAGAAATTCCTTCTCTCTTCTTATTTTTTCAAGGGCAGCGTTACTGTCGGCTCTTAGTATATTTCTCACAGACTGATGCGCAAGTCCAATTTCTCTGGCAATCTCCTCCTCTGTCCTGTTAAATTCTTCTTTAAGAACCACCGCATAAGCTGCTCTTGCAATTGAGGGAAGCCAGGTTAAAGCTCTAAACTCTGCCAGTTTTCTGAGCCCACCTAAAAGTTCTATGGACTTCAGGAAAACCCTCAAAACTACAGGATCCGGATTAACCTCTACTGGCTCAAGCTCAACTTTCATTGCGGGTTACATTATAACGGATTTTATTTCTTTGTAAAGTTCCTCGAGGGCTTTCTTGTAATCACACTCGGTTTTTTCAATTTTGTCCATCTTTTCCAGTAATTTTCTTGTTCTTTCCTCATTGACAAATTCTGCGAAGTTATCCAGCATATAACTATAAACCTGGCGCCCCAGCTTGGTGGAGAAGATAAATCTTTTTCTCTCAATAACGTATTTTCGAGCAAAAAGTTTCTGTATGACTGCAGCATAGGTTGAAGGACGACCAATTGCTCTCTCCTTCATCAGCCTTACAAGGTCTGCCTGAGTAAAGGGGTAACCTTCTGGCAAAACCCGAATCTCTACGGTATATCTATTCCTTCCTGCAGGAAGCTCTTTTTCCATTCTCACACTTCTATATAACTGATAAGATTTACCCTCAGCTTTAACAATTCTCTCCTCAGTTAAAGTTCTATCTTTGTAACCTATCCTGTAGCAGTGTATCTCAACTGAAAACTCTTTACACTGACTTGCCATAAATCTGCGAAAAATTAAGTCATACAGTGCAAAATGATCCGGGGTTAATCTCCCTGCAAACCATCCCTCATAAGCCATCCTCTGAAGAGTGAATTTATCCCAGGGTTTTGTGGGACGAATACACTCATGGGCTGACTGAGTGAAGAACCAGTCTCGTGGTTTGAAATCAGGACCCAGATACTCCTGAGCAATCTCTAAGCCAGTATCACTCACAAAAGTTGAATCTGTGCGGTGATAAGTAATAAGACCATTTTCAAATAAATCCTGAGCAAGTCTCATAACTTTGTCAGAATTTAACTTTAAAATATTGTTTGAATCCTTCAGCATTTCATCTGTGCTATAGGGAGGGAAGGGAACTTTCATTTCTTCCCTTTTTTCCAGAACTTCTATAACCAGCTCAATTTCTTTTTCCTCCACTCCTTCGAGATATAAACTTAAATCAGGCACAAAAGCTACTTTTTTCTTCTTTTTAAATTTTTTCTCCTGCTGTATTACCCATCCAAGAACAGGAGTTTGAACCCGACCGGTCGAAAGCTCCCTCCTGTTGAATACTTCCCAGAGTTTACGAGAAAAGACAAAACCAATCCACCTATCCTCAATTCTTCGCACAAGCTGTGCTTTGACCTGTTCTTCATTTACCTCCCTGAGGTTAAGAAGGGCACTTAAAATTGCTTTTTGTGTTACCTCATGAAAATGTGCCCTCTTTACCTCAGCTATACCATTTAACAGGTTCTTTATATCCCAGGCAATTTTTTCACCTTCAGCATCCGGATCTGTAGCAACAATTACAAACTCTGTCTGGTAAGCAAGCTCTCTCAGAAAATCAATTCTCTCTCTGGAATCTAAAATTTTATCCGAACCACATTTTGGACACTTTTTTGCATCCATCACAAATTGATTTTTGCAATTCTGACAATGCTTAATGGTGGTGTAAATGGGCACAAACTCATTGTTTACCTTCACTCCATAAAACTCTTTATCATGAGTTAGATCAACAAGATGACCAAGAGAAGCTGTTACAAGTAAAATGTAATTATTTGTTGCAACTTCGTAGAAAACAGAATTTTTCAGTATTTTAACGCTTGGTTTGCCAAAATAGTGTGCAATTGTCTTTGCTTTGGTGGGGCTTTCAACAATAAATAGTGCAGGTCTGATCAAGTCCTGACTTTTTGCTTTTTCTCTGCGGCTTTTATCAATCTCCAGGCAAAGTTTTTTAAAATCAATTTCATGATAATCTTTAAAATTTATATTGAAATACCTTGCTCTTCTGGTAAAAGCATCAAGAATGCCCCGATCACCCTCCAGCAAAAAAGAAGCCCCCTTAACAAGACCGTTGACTGTTAATCTCGAAGATCTGCCTGACGCCTGAAGGTAGGTTCTGATATCAGGGAAAATAATTTCATTTTTCCTTACTACCAGGTCCTCTGGTTTCTCTTGCTCGGGTACTTTTTCAACGAGCTTTATTAACTGATTTTTCTTATCAGGATACTGGTGGATACGGGAAAGATAAGGTAAAAACTCTCTTACTTTTTCATTTCTTCGGAAAGCAAAAGCTAAAATTTTTAAAAGCCTCGGTGTAATTTTCTCAAATTTTACCCTGACTACAGGAGCACCGGTAAACACCACATACCTTATTCTGTGAGGTAAATCAAGACCGCGTACAAGAGTCCCGTAATAATAAGATGTTCCGATGAGGTAATCAAGTTTCCCATTCTCAAAAAGCTCATAATCCTTTCTACTTTTTGCGGATATAAGACCTATTTTAAACTCGTTCTTCAAAAAAAGGTAATATTCCTCGGCTGTATCAGTATCCGGGGCATAGATAATTCCTCCACCTCCCATTTTCCTCAACAAATCTTTTACGACACCAAGGTTAACTTCATCAAGTTTTATATCTTCAATATTCCTGATTGTAAAAAAAGATGAGCCAACATCAAAATTTAAAAGTTTACGAAAAAGCTGTGTCGCTTTGCCCTTTTTTACAGTAGCAGTGGAAACCATCATAATTCCCCTTTGTTTTCCCCTCCATTGTTCATCTTCCTTTTTGAAGCCCAAAAGATAAATCACCTTTTCCACATTTTGAGAGGCTTTCAAAATGGCATCCACATCATCCACAAATATGAAATCAAAATGCATATGCTTTATTTTTTCAAAATTTCTGTTCAAAAATTGAGATGTGGTGAGAAGAATATCGTAATTTTCCTTTTTTAAGATTTGCTGGAATTTCTCCTTCTCTGTTTTTTTCATATCGCTATGATAAAAAATAACTACAGGTGTTTTCCCATGGTTAAAAAAATTGCATTTTTTCAGTTTTTCTCCATATCTTTTAAGCTCATCCACAGATTGCTGCAATAAAATAGTGGTGGGCATTATAATATAACTTTTCTTTCCCTCCGTAGCAAAAAAGATACTGGAGACAAGACCAAAACTTGTTTTCCCAATACCAGTTGGTGCAGTTGCGGCAAAACTTTCCCCTTTTATCAGTCTTTTAATCCACATTTTCTGGAGGTTCCTTGGCTTGCCGACAAGAACTTCAAAAAGTTTTTCTAATTTTTTCTCTCTTAGATCAAAAAAAGAGGAAAAGAAAGGTTCTTGTTTTATATGGCAGAGCTTCTTCTCAATCTCCCGGTAGGTCAAGTCTTTCCCGCAGATGCTACACAAATTTTGATAGATAACTGGTACCATCTTTTTTCATTAACAACTTTATATAATGCATCATAGCTTCAAACTTCACTTTATAAATTATTAGGGCTATTTTTCTTAAGTTTTTACCTTTTCAGGTTAAAAAAAGCTCAACACAGGTATAGCAAGATGGAATATTAGCATAATTAAAGCTCAAAATCTGTCAAATAAAAC
>DRTT01000144.1 GCA_011372105.1 Candidatus Aerophobota bacterium | reverse complement strand
TGAGTAGCGAGTGGCCTGAAAAAAAGAGAAGGGAAATCGTAGCACAGATTCCTTTAAAAAGATTAGGGCGTCCTGAGGAAGTAGCAGCTGCTATTTTATTTTTGGCATCAGATGAGGCAAGTTTTATTACCGGAGAAATCCTGGATGTGAATGGAGGATATTTGATGGATTAATTAATTGGAGCCAGGTCTTCAAATCAGGCATTTTCATTTTTTATCTTTTCCTTTATCCCTCTTAAAAGCAGGATATGCACTATCGACTCTTCATTTTTACATAAACTTTTGTTATTTTTCCAACCATATTTTTGAAAAATCACTTAACCGGATAAAACTTCCTCCTCAGGATATACTTCTTACCACTTACCACAATTTTATTGTACGCCCCGTTATTTGACATCCTTTCATAAAGCCCTATAATTTCAATGTAATTTTAAATTACACACATCTAAGTAAATAACAAAGGCATAAAATATGGAAAGAAGTAAGGACTGGATAGATGAAGCAGAAGGGGATATAAAACACGCCAGAAGTGACCTGAGACAAGGATTCTATAATTGGGCTTGCTTTTCTGCTCAACAATCTGCTGGAAAGGCAGTGAAGGCTGTATTCCAGAAAATGCATACTGAAGCATGGGGACATTCGGTGACAGATTTGTTAAGGGAGTTATCAAAAAACATAAAGTCCCAAAAGAGCTTATAGATAAGGCTCTGGAGCTTGATAAAGCTTACATTCCTACAAGGTATCCAAATGCTCACCCTTCTGGGTCGCCAAGAACAAGATATATAAAACAAGAGGCAGAGAGGCTAATTAATTATGCAGAGGAAATATTCAAGTTCTGTTCGGATCTTTTATCCAAGATTTGACCGCGAGACTATTATAAAAATTCTCCAGAAAAAAATACAAGCATTGAAAAAGGAGCTCCCGGTTTCATTAATTGTCTTATTTGGCTCTTATGCGAAAGATAACTATACTGCTAAAAGTGATATAGACCTTCTTGTTGTATATAGGGGAAAAGTAAAAGATGCGTATACAAAGGTAAAAAAGATCATTGATATTTATGGAACTCAGCCTCATGTTTATTCTGAAGAAGAATACGCCGCAATAAAACCCACGGTTGATAAGATGATAGAAAAAGGTATAGTCATTTTCAAGCAACCATAAAAATTTGAAGTCATGTCCTGGAATAAAATATTTTTCATTTTAATCTGTCTTTCCTTATTAGCTCTGGAATTACAAAGGAAGAGAGCTTTTCTCGTTAATTTTTTAGACTCTCAATACCAATAACAAGATGTTGTAAAACTTTATTATTTTAGATTTATGATGCGGGGTTTGACATTGGCTTTAAAATTTATATATTATTAAAAGCAAATACCCGAGCCGTTAGCTCAGTAGGTAGAGCATCGGCCTTTTAAGCCGAGGGTCGCAGGTTCGATTCCTGCACGGCTCACCAGTGTGTCCCCATAGTCTAACGGATAGGACACCGGGTTTTCATCCCGGCGATGGGGGTTCGACTCCCCCTGGGGGCACTATTGTTAATGCGGGGTTAGCTCAGTGGGAGAGCGCTTGCCTTACAAGCAAGAGGTCGTTGGTTCGAGTCCAGCACCCCGCACCATAAAGCATACGCAGGATTGAGGGTAGATGGGAGAGATAGAGCTTTTAATAAACTTGCAGGATGTAGATTCAAAGATTGATAAAAGTTTAAGAGATGAGAAATCTTTTCATTCCCGCCTTAAGGAAATAGAAGAAGAATTGAAAAACCTTGAAGAGGAATTTTCAAACAAAAAGCAGGAGTTAAAAAATACAAAAAAGGAGAAATTAGAAAGAGAACTTCATCTAAAAGAACTCGAGGGAAAAATAAAAAGACACGAGGATGAAAAATACAAAGTAAAATCTAAGGATGAATTTGAAGCACTTGAAAGAGAGATAGCAATTTTGGAGAAAGAAAAAGATAAAGAAGAAGACTGCATCTTAGAGTTAATGGAAAAGGAAGAGGTACTATCTGGTGTTCTTCCCTCTCTTGAAAAAGAACTTAAGAAAAAAAAGGAAAGTCTTGTAAAAGAAAAAGAACAGATAAAAGATAAATTGGAAGAAGTAAAAAAGGAAAGAGAGAATCTGATAACAGAAAGAGGAAATATCTCTTCTAAAATTAAAAGTATTTACTACGAACAGTACGAGAGACTTCGTAAAATGAGGGATGGTCTTGCAGTAGCCGTGGTGAAAGATGGAGTTTGTTCAGGATGCAATGTGAAAGTTTCTCCTTCTTTGATTGGACAGATGAAACGGGGCGAAGTTGTCTATTGTGAAGGTTGCAGTCGGATTATATACCTGGGTAAAAGGAGTGGAAGTTAATCCTTCGTTAAAGAAAAAAATACTTTGTTTAGATGTAGGTGAAAAAAGTATTGGAGCAGCTATCTCCGATCCCTCCCATACTATAGCGCAAGGAATATGCTCTATCAGGTTTCCCACCTCATCTCTTGAAGAAAAAATTAAATGCGTAAAAGAGCTTGTTTTGTCTCATGAAGTTGGTAAGATAATTATAGGAATGCCTCTTGATCTTAAGGGACGGGAGGGAGAACAGGCAAAGAAAATAAGAGAATTTGCAAGGATTGTAGAAAAAGCAACAGGTCTTCCGGTTATTTTTCTGGACGAAAGATTTACCACGCTTGTGGCGGAAAAGCTTTTGAAAAAAGGGGGATTGAGTATTAAAAAAAGAAAAAAATTAAAAGATAAAGTAGCAGCGACTATTTTGCTTCAGGACTATCTTAATCAGATTAAAAAAGAAGAAGATGAAAAAAAGGAGAGAAGGTGACATTTTAAAAAGAGGAGGGAAGGTTCTTCTTTTTTCTCTGATTTTACTTTTTACCTCTTATCTTTTCATTCCTTCTTTTAGCGAGAAAGAAGTGCTGGTTAAAATCCCAAAAGGTGCAAATTCAAAGGAAATATCCTTTATCTTGTATAAAAATAAGATAATAGGCAATCCTTACTTTTTTCTCTTACTTGTTAAAATTTTAAATTGCGAGGGGAAACTTAAAGCAGGTGTTTATGAGTTTAAGTCTCCAACTTTACTTTCAACCTTTGATGTGCTTTTAAAAGGAAAGGTAAAAATTTATAAAATAACATTCCCGGAGGGACTTCCCAAGTGGGAAGTGGCAGGGATTCTTGCAAGAAGAAAGATAGTTGAAGAAGAAAAATTTCTTGAGGTTGTTGAAAATGCAGGACTTTTTTATAAAGATTTCCCCTGGTTAAAAAATGAGAAGAGTCTTGAAGGTTATCTTTTTCCTGACACTTATTATTTTACCCTGGATGAGGACCCTGAGAAAGTTGTAAAGGAATTTCTCACAAGATTTGAACAAAAAGTTTTACCTTTATACAATACCTACTTAAACCAAAAGGAAAATCCTCTTTCTCTACATGAAGTTGTAGTTCTTGCTTCCATTGTTGAAAAAGAGGCAAAGGTTGATTTTGAAAAGCCAATTATTGCAGGGGTTTTTTATAACAGATTAAAAAAAGGAATGAAGTTAATGGCAGATCCCACAATTAAATATGCTCTGAGAGATTTTAATGTTAGGCTTGACAAAAAGATGCTTATTTACCCTTCTTCTTATAACACCTACATTTATCCAGGTCTTCCTCCTGGTCCTATATGTAATCCTGGAACAGAGAGTGTTAAGGCCACTTTGTGGCCTGCTGAGATTGATTATCTTTACTTTGTGGCGCGAGGAGACGGAACTCACGAGTTTAGCACAACTTACAGAGATCACTTAGAGGCGATTAAAAAATACAAAAGAGGGTAAGTTTTATGATAAATGCACCAAAAGGAGTAGAGGATATATTACCACCAAAATCTGAGGCTTATTCTCTGATTGAAAAGGAAGCGGCTTTCTTTTTCTCCTTATATGGTTACAGACAGATAAGGATACCAACTTTTGAAAAAACAGAGCTTTTTCTAAGGAGTGTGGGAGAGGAAACTGACGTTGGAAAACAGATGTACACGTTTAAGGATAAAAGGGGAAGGAGTATTTCTTTGAGACCAGAAGGGACTGCGGGGGTTGTAAGAGCTTACATAGAGCACAAAATCTTTAGAAAGGAAAAACTCTGGAAGGTTTGCTATCAGGGCCCTATGTTTAGATACGAAAGACCCCAGGCGGGGCGTTTGAGAGAATTTTATCAGATTGGTGTGGAATGCTTTGGTGAAGAAAATCCCTGGATTGATGTGGAGATACTGGAGATGGCTTTCTTTTTCCTGAAGAGACTGGGGCTTAATGCTCCCCAGATAAACCTTAACAGTATAGGGTGTAAAGATTGCAGGAAAGACTATATAATAAAATTGAAATCCTATCTTGAGAAAAACATAAACTTTCTCTGTGACACCTGTAAAAGGCGTTTTTATTTTAATCCTTTGCGGATCCTTGATTGCAAGAATGAAAAATGCAATGTTATATTAAAGAAAGCTCCAACAATAGAAAATTTTCTCTGTTCCTCTTGTAAAGAGCATTTTGAAGCTGTGAAAGAGAAACTTTCCAGTTTAGATATTCCCTTTGTTGTAGACCCTTACCTTGTCAGAGGGCTTGATTACTATACCCGCACCATATTTGAAATAAAGTCCTCTTATCTTGGTTCTCAGGATACGATTTGTGCTGGAGGAAGATATGATAACCTGATAGAGGAGCTGGGGGGACCTTCTATTCCTGCTATGGGTTTTGCTATTGGAGTTGAAAGACTTTTTCTTGTTTTGCAAAGGGTAAATGCAAAAATTTTTCCTCCCGCTCCCCCCTGTATTCTTGTAATCCCCTTTGGTAAAGGATGCACAGAGAAGGGAATATTAATTGCGAGGTCGCTTCGTTCTCAGGGAATACAGGTGAGGATGGATTTTGATGAGAAAAGAAGTCTTTCCTCACGGTTAAGAAGAGCAAGCAAAAAAAATTTTCCCTGGGTTCTAATAATAGGTGAGGAAGAGTTGAAGCAAAAAAGATACATTTTGAAGAATATGAGGTCTGGAGATCAAGAATATTTACAGGAAGAACAACTTGAGAACATCAAATCACATCTAAAAGGTGAAAACAAGGTATGAGGATAAAAAGAAGTCATTTTTGCGGGACCTTGGGTAAAAAGGAAGTGGGGTTAGAAGTTGGTGTTGCAGGCTGGGTCAAGAGAAAAAGAGATCACGGAGGTCTTGTTTTTGTTGATCTTGTAGACAGGTCAGGAACTTTGCAACTTGTTTTTGATCCTGCTATAAGCAAAGAGGTCCATTCTTTAGCGCATTCTTTAAGAGATGGATGGGTCATTGCAGCAAAAGGAAAAATTTTCTTGAGACCTCCTGAATCAGTAAATCCAAAAATATCCACAGGAGAGATAGAGGTGAGGGTTGAGGAACTCGAAGTGCTCAATACCTCTCTTCCCCTTCCTTTTAGCACTGAGGATGATATAGATGTAAAAGAGGAGGTAAGGCTTAAATACCGTTATATTGACCTTAGGCGTCCTGTAATGCAGAAAAATATCAGATTAAGATACGAGGTGGCAAAGGCAACAAGAGAATTTTTAGATAAAAGGGGATTTATAGAAATTGAGACCCCTTTTCTTACGAAGAGCACTCCTGAGGGAGCAAGGGATTATCTTGTTCCCTCAAGGGTAAACCCGGGTGAATTTTATGCTCTCCCCCAGTCTCCTCAACTTTTTAAGCAGATAATCATGGTGGCAGGTTTTGAACGGTATTTTCAGATTGTAAGATGTTTTAGAGATGAAGATTTAAGAGCTGACCGTCAACCAGAACATACTCAGATTGACATTGAACTTTCCTTTATTAACGAGGAGGATATATATGAACTTGTTGAAGGTATGTTGAAGTATATATTTGAGAAAACCAAAGGAATAACAATTTCCACTCCTTTTCCTCGTATGCCTTACAAAGATGCAATTGAGAAATATGGAACTGATAAACCTGACCTGCGCTTTGGTATGCAGATAAGAGATTTTTCTTTTTTGGGAGAAGAGGGGGAGTTTAGAGTCTTTCAGGAAATTGTTGGAGGTGGAGGGTGCATTAAGGGTATATGTCTTCCCCAGGGTGGCTCTATTTCTCGCAAAGAACTTGATGAATTAAGACTGTGGGCTGTAAATCATGGTGCAGACGATCTTGCCTGGTTTATTTTTAAGGATAAGGTAAAATCACCTCTTGTAAAGTTTTTTAAAGATTCTCTTGTGGAAAAAATGATAAAAGTGGCAGGGGCAGAAAAAGGAGATGCTCTTTTTCTAATCGGAGGTGAGAGGGAAAAGGTGTGTGAGGTCCTTGGCAATTTAAGGCTTCACCTTGCAAAAAAGTTTAATTTAATTCCTCAGGATAAATTCAGTTTTCTCTGGGTGGTGGACTTTCCTCTTTTTGAGAAAGATGAGGAAGGCAAGCTCTCTTCCATGCATCACCCCTTTACAAGTCCTAAAGAAGAGGATATTCCACTGCTTGATAAGGATCCCGAGAAAGTAAAGGCAAGAGCCTACGATATTGTTTTAAATGGAGAAGAAATAGGAGGAGGGAGTATAAGAATACATAAAAGAGAACTTCAGGAAAAGATATTTGAGATTTTGGGGATAGAAAAAACTCAAGCAAGGGAAAAATTTGGCTTTTTGCTTAATGCTTTATCTCTTGGTGCACCTCCTCATGGTGGGATAGCTATGGGTCTTGATAGACTTGTTATGATTCTTGCAGGGGAGAAGTCTATCAGAGAGGTAATTCCTTTTCCAAAAACTCAGAAAGCTGTCTGTCTTTTAACTCAGGCTCCTTCAAAGGTTGAAGAAGAACAGTTAAAAGAACTTCACATAAAGCTTGATCTTGAAGAGTAGACTGAAAATAAAGAGTATGAGGGAAAATTATATATCTGTTGCCTTTAATTTACCTGTAAATAAGTTTTTCTGGTACAGATTGCCTTCAGAGTTTGAAGACGGTGTGGAAAAGGGGCAAAGAGTTGTTGCTCCTTTTAGAAAGAAAGACATGATAGGTTTTGTGGTTGAAAAATCTTCTACAAAGCCGAAAAAAAACTTAAAAGAGATAAAAGAGCTCTTTGATAAAGCCTCTCCCTTTAGCCTTGCTCTTTTTAAGCTTGCAGAGTGGGTAAGTAGCTACTATGTGTGTTCTTTGGGGCAGGCACTTCATTCAATTTTCCCCTTTCCTTTTCCTTTTGAAGAGAAAAACTTTCCTTCCTTTTCTTCTTATGATTCCTGCGAGAAGAAAAAGAGGATTTATCTTGTTGAGCCGGGAAGGGCAAAATTTGACTTTGTTCTGTCAATGATAAAAAAAGCAAAGGAAAATGGAAAGCAAGTTATTGTCCTTGTTCCAGAGATAAACTCTATTCCCCTCTTCCAAAGAAAAATAGAGGGCTTAAAGATTAACCTTGGTGTCTTTCACAGCAAACTCTCTCCAAGGAAAAGGTATTCTCTCTGGCTTCTTATGAGAGAAGGGAAAATTGATGTTGCTGTTGGGACAAGATCTCTTGTTTTTGCTCCCTTACCTCAAATTGGTATGATTTTAGTTAATGAGGAGGAAAGCACAGATTACAAACAGAAAGAAACGCCAAAATACAATGTCTGTCAGGTAGCTATAAAAAGAGGTCAAATCGAGGGCTTTCCTGTTTACCTTGTTACAAATTCTCCTTCCCTTGAATCCTGGTATAAGGCAAAAAAAGGAATTTATAGAGTTTTGTGCTTATCAGGGGAGAGAAAATTCCCCACCTTTCAAATTGTTGACCTTAAAAAAGAGAAAAAGAAAAACAGGATTTTTTCAAGTCTTTTGCAGGAGAAGATAAAAAAGACAGTTGAGAAAAAGGAGACCGCTCTTCTTTTTGTTCCACGCAAAGGATACGCTAACTTTCTTTTGTGTAGTGAGTGTGGTGAGGTTGTGAGGTGTCCTGAGTGTAACATAGGATTTAGATTTTATCTGAGAGGAGAGATGGTCTGCCACTTTTGTGGCTTAAGAAAGAGGGCTCCGAGGGTTTGTCCCTTCTGTGAGGGGGTTAATCTTAAAAAGATTGGTTGGGGAACGGAAAAAGTGGAGTTTGAGGCAAGAAAACTTTTTCCTGAGGCAAAGATAAGAAGGTATGACCTTGATGTTTTAAAATCTTCCTCTTCTCTTTTAGAAAAAATAAGAGAAGAAAAGCCTGATATAATTATAGGGACTCATCTTTTAATAAAGGATGAAATACTTTCACTTTGCTCGTTAGTTGCGGTTATGTTGTTTGATGTTCTTTTAAATTTACCTGATTTCAGAGCAACAGAATATGCTTTTCATTTTTTAAATAAAATAAGCCAGAATCTTAAAGAAGACTCTTCTTTAATAGTTCAGGCCTATAATTCATCTCATTATGTTTTGACTGCAAGAAGTTTTGAGGAGTTTTACGAAAAGGAGCTTGAGATCAGGAAAGTTCTTGGTTACCCGCCTTTCCAGAGTTGGATAAGAGTGCTTGCAGAAGGAGGAAAAAAAGATAAAGTTAAAGAAAAAATTGAAGAGGTAACAGAGAAGCTAAAAAAGAAAAACATAAAGCTTTTAGGTCCTTCTCCCTGTCCCTTTTTTAAAACAAAAGGTAAATATCGCTATCATGTGATATTAAGAGACGAGGATGAGGGTAATTTGCAGGAGGCTGTTAAAGAGATAGTTTATGAGGTAACAGGAAGATCTGTTAAAGTAGGAGTTGATGTTGATCCTGTGTTTGTTACATAAACAAAAAATTTGGAGGTTATAATGAAAGGCAATGAGATAAGATCCAGATTCCTGGATTTTTTCAGAAAAAAGGGGCACCTTGTGCTTTCATCTTCTCCTCTTACAACAGATGACCCAGAGCTTCTTTTTACAATAGCGGGGATGGTCCCTTTTAAGCCTTTCTTTCTGGGAGAAAAAAAACCTCCTTCTTCCCGAATAACTTCGTGTCAGCTTTGCTTTCGCACCAATGATCTTGAAAGAGTTGGGGAGACCTCCTATCATCATACTTTCTTTGAAATGCTGGGTAATTTTTCTTTTGGTGATTATTTTAAGGAGGAGACCTGCAGGTGGGCTGTGGAGTTTATCACAAAAGACCTTGATATATCTTTTAAGAGGCTTTGGGTTACAGTATTTAAAGAAGATGAGGAGACAGTCTCCATATGGAAAAAACTCGGTTTTTCTCCTTCGAGAATAATAAGAAAGGGGGAGGAGGATAATTTCTGGATGGCAGGGGAGGTTGGTCCCTGTGGCCCTGACACCGAGATTTTCTTTGATAGAGGAGAAGAGCTTGGTTGCAAAGGTGGGTGTGAGCCTGGGTGTAACAGGTGTTCAAGATGGGTGGAGATATGGAATCTTGTTTTTATGCAATATAAAAGAGACATTTCAGGTAACCTTTCTCCTCTCCCAACCAAAAATGTAGACACAGGAATGGGACTTGAGAGAGTTGCAACTGTTGTTCAAAGAGTGGATGATGACTATCACACCGACCTTTTTTATCCTCTTTACAAATGGATTAAGGAACTTTCTCCTTTTAAAAAGCAAGACGAGAGAGCCCTCAGGGTTATAAGTGATCATCTAAGAGGACTTGTTTTTCTTCTTGAGGAAGGAATTATGCCTTCCAACGTAGGAAGAGGATATGTGGTAAGAAGAGTGTTGCGCAGGGCTTTTCGCTACGGAAGAAAACTCGGGTTAAATTACCCTTTTCTTCACAAAGGTGTCCCTGTTGTAGTGGAAATGATGGGTGAGGCTTATCCTCAGCTTAGAGAAAAAGAAGATGAGATTGTGAATATTATAAAAACAGAGGAGGAAATTTTTCAGGATACTCTTTCCCGTGGACTTTCTATACTGGAAAAAATAATTAAGGAAATAAAATCTTCCGGGAAGAGAATATTGCCAGGTGAGGAAGTTTTTAAAATGTATGATACCTATGGCTTCCCGCTGGATATAACAAGAGAAATAGCAGAGGAGGCAGGTATTAGGCTTGATGAGGAAAAATTTAAAGAGCTTATGGAGGAACAGAGAAAAAGGGCAAAAGTTGCACAGGGAGCAAAGTTATCTGTGTGGGATACTCCCTCCTTTATAGCTGAGGTGAAAAAGGAGTGTCCTGAAGGAAAAGGGGGAATTTTTGTCGGCTATGAAAAACTTTTGACAGATGCTCTTTTGCTTTGCATAGTTAAAGATGGGAGACTAATTGAGGTTATGGGTGAAGGTGAGGAAGGTGATTTTGTTTTTTCTGAGACACCTTTTTATCCTGAAGGTGGAGGACAGGTAGCAGATAAGGGCAGTATTTTTTCTCCTCAAGGTTTTGGTGAGGTAATTGATGTGAAAAGAAGAGGGGAAGTTATTTTTCATAAGGTCCTGGTGAAAAAAGGCTTTTTTAGAAAAAAAGATAAGATAAGACTTGAGGTTGATAAAGTAAGAAGGAAAGCCCTTGCCTCTTCTCACACTGCCACTCATCTTTTGCATGCAGCCCTGCGCAAAGTGCTGGGTGAAAGTGTGAGACAAAGTGGTTCTCTGGTGGATAAGGAAAGATTAAGATTTGATTTCACTTTTCCTTCTGCAGTGGATGAGGAGAAGCTAAGAAAGGTCTGCCTTCTTGTAAATGAGAAAATAAGGGAGGACATTCTGGTGGAGACAGAAGAGATGAGGCTTGAGGACGCAAGAAGAAGGGGAGCTATAGCTCTTTTTGAGGAAAAATATCAAGATAAAGTTAGGGTGGTTAAAATAGGGGATTTCAGTATGGAGGTATGTGGTGGAACACATCTTTCTCGCACAGGAGAGATGGGTATTTTCCAGATTGTTGCTGAAAGCGGTATTTCTGCAGGAGTGCGTAGGATTGAGGCTCTCTGCGGAGAAAAGGCTCTTTTGTGGTTAATGGATAAAAGGCAGAAAGTAGAGGAGATGGTGCAGATTCTCTCTGTAAAAGAGGAAGAAATTGCTGATAAAATAAAAAATATGGATAGAGAAATTTCTATTTTGAGAAAGAAAGTGGAAGAAGTTCAGAGAGAGCTTCTTGGAGAAAGACTTAAAGCTATTGCAGAAAGTGTCACTGAAGTTGAGGGTGTTAAGGTATGCGCAGAGGAGATTAAAGGTGTATCTTCCTCCCTTTTGCGTCAGGCTGCTGAAAATTTGAGAGATAAGCTAAAAGAGGCTGTGGTTGCCCTTTCCTGTTCTGACGAAAAAAAAGCTTTTATTGTGATTGCCTCCTCCCGCAAAGATTTGCCAGCAAATTATTTGATAAAAAAGCTCTCTTCTTTCACCGGAGGAAGTGGAGGAGGAAGGTGGGATTTTGCTCAAGGGGGGACTCCTTATCCTGATAAGGTTAAGAGGGCTCTTCAGAAATTTCCCGAAATTATTAAAGAGATAATAAAAAATAGCACTCCTTAAGATTTGGTCAGGATTTTTTAAAAACTTTTATTATGAGGAAAGTAAGGGAATACTTTTTTGTTGCAGGAATTATTTTTTCTATAATTTTTGGTATTCTTTACCTTCCTTTTACCCAGTACAGAATTTTTCAATTTCTAACCCTTGAACAGCGGCTTCATCCTGCTGAGGCTATTGTGGTGCTGGGAGGAGGGTTAAAATCTGATGGGAGTCTTGGAAAGAGCACTGAGGAGAGGGTAAGGTATGGGATATTTCTTTATGAGATAGGTTTTGCCAGATATCTTATCTTGAGCGGAGGGGATGTGGTCAAGGGGAGCGTGGAAGCCGAAAAGATGTGTGAGCTTGCCTTAGGTTCAGGGATACCACGTAAAGCGATAATGGAAGAATCCCATTCCTCAAACACTTATGAAAATGCTCTCTATGTTAAAAAAATTCTTAAAGAATATAACATTAAAGGAAAGTTAATTCTTGTTACCTCTCCCTATCATATGAGAAGGGCTTTTGATTGTTTTAAAAAACAGGGACTTGAGGTTCTGCCTGCACCGGTAAGAAACAGTGAAATATATAAGTTTGGATTTTATCAAAATTTAAGGAATCTGCACCTTATCTTACACGAATTTTTAGCCTTTGCTCTGTATCGATGTAACGGCTGGATTTAGTACTGTGGAATCTGGAGCTGGCGGAGGGACTCGAACCCCCAACCTGCTGATTACAAATCAGCTGCTCTACCGTTGAGCTACGCCAGCGTTTAAATAAGCTGGATATATAGTTTAATTATTTTTAAGAGAGTGTCCAGAGTCCGTTTTTTATTTTTCAGGGAGTGGTGTAATTTTCCACACAGTTTTATCTTTTTTATCCTCAAGTTTTATTCCAATCTCCTGCAAACGCTGGCGGATTTTATCTGCCAGGTCCCACCTTTTTTCCTTTCTCAGGTCATTTCTTACATCCACCAGAATCTTAATTAACTTCTCAGTTTTATCTTCCAGAATTTTTCTTTTCTCCTGGAAAAGCCCCAGAATTTTCCCTGCCTCTTTTATTTGATTTTTTATGTAGAAAAGTGCTGCTTTCAACTTTTTGTCCAGAGGTTTTTCCAGTATAATATTTGCCTCTTTTACCATCTCAAACAAAGAAGCAAAGGCAGATGGGGTGTTGAAATCATCATCCATTGATTCAAAGAATTTGGAAGATAAATCCCTTATCCTTAAAGGTACATCTTCCAGTTTGAAACTTTCCTTCTTTTCTTCTAAAAGCTCGTCTATTCTCTCAAGAAGATTGTAAATTCTCTCAAGAGAAGAAGAGGCTTCCTTCAGGCTTTCTTCACTGTAGTTAAGGGGGCTTCTATAGTGGGCAGAAAGAAGGTAGTATCTTACAACCTCTCCTCCATACTTCTGTAGAGCTTCAGATAAAGTTACAAAGTTCCCTGTTGATTTTGCCATTTTCTGGTCATTCATGGTGACAAGTCCATTGTGGATCCATAATCTGGCAAATTTTTTTCCTGTCGCAGCTTCTGATTGGGCTATTTCATTTTCATGATGGGGGAAAATTAAATCTTTACCTCCTCCATGGATGTCAATTGTCTCTCCCAGGTACTTCATAGCCATAGCTGAGCATTCAATATGCCATCCTGGTCTTCCCCTTCCCCAGGGACTTTCCCAGGAAGGTTCTCCTTCTTTTGCTTTTTTCCAGAGAGCAAAATCAAAAGGTTCTTCTTTCTTCTCATCCACTTCTATTCTCACTCCGGCAAAAAGTTCTTTTAGAGACTGACCTGATAATTTCCCATATTCGGGAAATTTTTTTACTCTGAAAAATACATTTCCATTGCTTTTATAGGCAATCCCCTTTTTTTCCAATTTTTTTATAAGTTCAATAATTTCTTTTATATGATCTGTTGCCCGTGGATAGTAGTTTGCCTTTTTTACGCCGAGTTTTTCCATTTGCTCAAAGTATTCACTGATAAATTTTCTGGCAAGGTCAAATATTGTTGTATTAAGTTCCCTTGCTCTTTTTATCATTTTATCATCCACATCGGTAAAATTGGTGACAAAAATAACCTCATATCCTTTGTATTCAAGGTATCTTCTTATCATATCAAAAACCACAGCTGCTCTTGCATGCCCTAAGTGAAGCTTATCATAGAGGGTTACACCACACACATACATTCTTACTTTATTTTCTTCAAGAGGTGAAAATCCTTCCTTTTTTCTTGTCAAAGTGTTATATATCCTCAATCCCATTTTCCCCACCTTTACTTACTTTTCTGATAGTGACAATTGAGATGCAGGCAATTCCCTTTTTTTCTCCAAGAAAACCAAGTCCCTCAGGGCTTGTAGCTTTTATTCCCACCTGAGTTTGGTCTATCTTAAGAGTTCTGGCTATTTTTTCCTTCATTTGAGGAATATAAGCAGAAAGTCGGGGTTCTTGAGCTATTATAGTAGAGTCTAAATTTATTATTACAAAACCTTTATTTTTCAAGAGTCTGCTTATCTCCTCAAGAAAAAACAAGCTGCTTATTCCCTGGTATTTTGGATCATCTGGAGGGAAGTGATATCCAATATCTCTTTCTCCACAGGCTCCCAAAAGAGCATCGGCTATACTGTGGGAAAGCACATCAGCATCAGAGTGCCCAGAAAGTCCGGATTTATAAGGTACACTTACTCCGCCTAAGATAAGCTTTCTTTTAGGAGAAAAAGGATGAATATCATATCCTATTCCAACTCTCATATCCTTTTTTGCTCTTCCTTTAATAAAATTTCTGCAAGCTTAAAGTCAAAACAGGTTGTGATTTTTATGTTTTTTTCCTCGCCTGGGATTATATACACCCTTTGACCGATGTTTTCCACAAGACAGGCGTCATCGCTTGCCTTGAAGTCTTTTAGCTTTGCCCTCGTGTGTGCATTTTTAATCAGGTCTTTCTTAAATCCCTGGGGAGTTTGGATAAGATAAATTTTTTTTCGAGGTAAAGTTTTAACTACAAAGTTTTCCTCATTTTTCTCTTTGACAGTTTCTTTCGCAGGAACGCCTGGAATAACAGCCCCGTAAATTTCTGTTTTTCTGATAACAAGTTCAATAAGAGAAGTTGAGACAAGAGGTCTCACTCCATCATGGATTAATACTATCTGAGTATCTTCTTCCAGAGCACTTAAACCATTATAAACAGAGTCTGTTCTTTCCTTTCCTCCTTCTACAATTTTTTTGATCTTCTTATACCTTGAAAGAGTAATTTTTCTTTTTGTATATTCTATCATCCCCTGGGGAACAACAAGTATAATACCGTCCACTAAGGAGCAATCTTCAAACTTATCAAGTGTCCACTCTAATATGGGTTTTCCTGCTATGGGACAAAACTGTTTGGGCTGATTATTTCCAAATCTTTCTCCTTTACCACCCGCGGCTATAACCACTTCTGTTCTCACTTATTCTTACTCCGGAACTTCTTTTTCTCCTTTTCGCCTTCTTCTTTAATTTCAGTGAAAATCATTTTACCTGTTGTTGTCTGAAGTACAGATGTAACCACAACCTCTGTTTCTTTTCCTATGTACTTCTTACCTCCCTCCACCACAACCATTGTTCCGTCTTCAAGATAAGCTATTCCCTGATTAGGATTTTCTCCTTCTTTAATTATGTTTATTTTTAAGGACTCGCCTGGTAAAAGTATAGGCTTTAGGGCAGTAGCAAGTTCATTTATATTAAGGACTTTTATATTTTGTATTTTTGCCACTTTTTTTAAGTTGTAGTCGTTGGTTATAATTTTAGCTCCCATTGCCTTTGCCAGGCGAATGAGTTTGCTGTCAACCTCGGAGAGGTCAGGAAAATCAGTGTCAACTATCTCTACCGGAACAAATTCCTGGCTTTGGAGTCTATTTATTATATCAAGACCTCTTTTCCCTCTTGTTCTTTTGGTTGGAGAAGGAGAATCTGCGATTTGCTGGACTTCAGCAAGAACAAACTGAGGTATTATGAGCACCCCCTCTATAAAGTCTGTTTCGCAGATTTCAGCTATTCTTCCATCAATTATTACTGAGGTATCAAGAATTTTATACCCTCCTTGAGAAGAGAGAACTTTTTTACCGGTGAGGTGAGATATAAAACCAAACACATCCTCTTCTCTTTTCAGTCCCACTGTTAGACCCACAGAAGCACATACAACGTTTACTGCAAGCAATATCCAGGGAGAAAACTCCTTCAGTTGTGTGATGAGCAATAAAGGATAACCAATAAGATTTGCTATCAAAAGTCCTACTGCAAGTCCTATCACCCCACTTACAAGTTTATTTATGGGAACCTGTGATAAGCCTTTCTCTGCAATAACAACTACTGTGGCTATCCATCCTCCTATAAGTGTGTAAATCCAGGGATCTTTTCCTAAGTTAAAAGCTATCCCATAACATGTTGCAGCTGCTAAAATTATAAATAATATGCGAATTCTCAACTGTTCAAAAGTCATTTAACTATTTCCTCCTTTTTTAATTTTATCTCTGTAAAAGAGCTTTGTCCTTAATTCTTTCAAGTTCTACTTTGATAGTCTGAGCTCTTTTTTCTCCCACTTCGTTAATTTCTGTTAACTCAAGAGGAGTAGCTTTCATTATGTTGTAAAGACTGCCAAAGTAGTTAACCACATTATCTATGACTATTTTGGGAAGGCGGGGTATCTTTGATAGCACCCTATATCCTCTTGGGAAGACGGTAAGGTCAAGACTTTCCGGTTTTGGTTCATATCCTAAACTTTCTACTATTGTATTTGTTTCAAGGATTTTATTTAATTCGAGAAGGTCAAGTTTTTCCCTTGTTTTTTTAAAGTCATCCCTTGCATAATCTTTTATAATATATTCTGTCTCTTCAACACAACTTCCAAGTATTTCCTTAAACTGTATCTCTACCAGCCTTGCTTCCTCTCCCAGCTCTATAATGTAACGTTCCACTTCTTCCTTTATTCTTTTTATAACCTCTCCTTTCTGAACCACATTTACTACATGATAAAGTTTTACCTCATTTTTAAATTCCATAATGTCAAGTTCACCAATTGCCTCATCAAAGGCGATTCTGTATTTCTCCATTGTTTGCAGAGCTTGTGCTGATTTTCTGAGGAGCTCTGAAATAGGTTTCAAGACGTATTTGTTTTCTCCTTGGTAGAGAGTTATAACGCTTCTTGTCTCAGATATAGCAATTACAGGGCAACCTGTTTGTTTTGCCATTCTATCCGCGCTTCTATGTCTTGTTCCTCTTTCTTCTGTGGGAATAAGATAGTCAGGGATAAGCTGGGTATTGGCATATAGAATTCTCTTGGCGTCGCGGGATAAAATTATGGCCCCGTCCATTTTAGCAAGTTCAGCAAGAGCTGCGGGAGTAAGAGGAGAATTTATTTGAAATCCTCCATCTATAAGGCTTAAAACTTTTTCATTGTCACCAATAACAATAAGCCCCCCTGTTCTTCTCTGGAGTATTATCTCCAGCCCTTCTCTAAGGTCAGTTCCCGGAGATACCAGTTTTAAAAATTTTAAAAATTCCTCGCTTAATTTTTTATCTTCACCGGCCAAATTACCTCTCCTTTAGTCCCTCTTGAATAGCCTCTTCAATACTTTTAACTCCTATAAATTCTATTCCTTTGACCTTTCTTGCCTCCTTTTCTTCGATTAAAGATCCTATACATCTTTCAAATCCCAATTTTTTCACCTCCTTCAGACGCTTTTCCATAAATCCTGCAGGTCTTATCTCTCCTGTTAAGCCCACTTCTCCCACAGCAACAGTTTTCTGCCTGACGGGCCTGTTTTTTGCACTTGAGGCAAGAGAGAGAGCGATAGCCATATCGCATGCAGGTTCTTCAATCTTTACTCCTCCTGCAACATTGACATAGACATCTTTCTGGTAAAAATTAAATCCTCTTCTCTCAAGAACTGCAAGAAGAACACAAATCCTGTTATAATCAACACCCTGCGTTACTCTTCTTGGAAGAGTTAAGTTGGATCTTGTAACAAGAGCCTGTATCTCTATCAGGAAGATTCTGCTTCCCTCTACAGTGGGAACAACGGCTGTTCCTGGAACCTCGGTTTTTAAAAGAGAGTCAGTGATAAAGAGATTTGAAGAATCAATAACTTCCACAAGTCCTCCAGAGGTCATCTTAAATATTCCTATCTCTGATGTGGGACCGAACCTGTTCTTTGTCGCTCTTAGAATTCTATACTGATAGTCCTTGCTTGTTTCAAAGTAAAGGACAGTGTCTACCATGTGCTCCATAATCCTTGGCCCTGCTATGGAACCATCTTTTGTGACATGACCTACCAGAAATATTGCAATTTCTTTTTTCTTTCCAATTTTTATAAGAGAAGATGTGCACTCTCTTATCTGAGATATACTTCCAGGTGGAGAATCAAGATTATCAAGATATACTGTTTGAATGGAGTCAATTACAACTACTTTTGGTTTTAACTTTTCAATCTCATTTTGTATAGCTTTGAGGTTGTTTTCAGCCATAATGTAGAGGAAAGATGAATCTATACCGAGTCTCAATGCTCTAAGTTGTACCTGGTATAAAGACTCCTCTCCAGAAATATACAGCACAGGAAGATCTTTTGAAGAAAGTTTCTGTGCAACCTCCATAAGTAGAGTGGATTTACCTATTCCAGGTTCCCCTCCTATTAAAACCAGAGAACCTGGCACTATTCCTCCTCCCAGAATTCTATCAAACTCACCTATTTTACTGAGGTATCTTTTTTCTTTAAGAAGAGAAATTTCACTTGCTGGTCTGGGAGGAGTAGATTTTACAGAGGGAATTTCCTCCTCCACTGTTTCTTTTTCCACCATACTATCCCACTCACCGCATTCAGGACATCTCCCTGTCCATTTAAAGGTTGTATGTCCACACACTTTACAGATAAATTTTTTTCCTTTAGCCAATCCCCAGACCTCTCATGAGTTTTATGCTCTTTAGAGCCTTTCCTGTGCCAATAGCTACGCAGGAAACAGGGTCCTCTGCTAACATTGCCGGGATGCCTGTTTCTTTTTCTATGAGTTTGTCAAAATTTTTAAGAAGACTTCCTCCTCCTGTCATGACTATTCTTTTGTTTATTATATCAGCTGCAAGTTCTGGAGGAGTTCTTTCCAGGACGCTTTTAACTCCATTTATTATTGAAGATAGAGGCTCGGACAAAACTTTCTGTATTTCTCCTGCTGTTATCTTAACTCTTTTTGGGAGACCGGTTACAAGATCCCTTCCACTTACCTCCATTTCCTCATCCGAAGGGGAAGTTGCATATCCTATCTTCTGTTTTACGAGTTCTGCAGAGATCTCCCCGAGGGCAATGTTGTATTTTTTTCTAACATATCTTATAATAGCCTCGTCCATTTTATTCCCGCCAACTCTAATGGATTCACCTGTTACTATGTCTCCCAGACACAGAACTGCTATATCTGTTGTTCCTCCCCCAACGTCTATCACCATACAACCTTCAGGTTTTGTAATATCAAGATTTGCCCCAATGGCTGCGGCTTTAGGTTCCTCAATGAGAAATACTCTTTTTGCTCCTGCTCTTATACCGGCATTAATCACTGCTCTTTTTTCAATAGAGGTTCCTCCTGTTGGTATACATATCATAAGATAAGGATGGAAAAGCTCCCATCTTCCACAGATTTTCCTGATATACCAGCGGATCATTTCCTCAACAATATCGTAATCTGCAATAACTCCGTCTTTCATTGGCTGAATTGCTGTGATACTTCCAGGTGTTCTTCCCACCATCTC
>DRTT01000121.1 GCA_011372105.1 Candidatus Aerophobota bacterium | reverse complement strand
CTCTAAGAGAGATGCCTATTTGGTCAAAATTGAGAGAGGAAGCAATGAGTAAAGGAGTGCATCTTATGCTTTTAGCTCAACCTGTTGAGTATGTAGTTGATGGGAATAATCTCTTACAAGGAGTAAAAGTTGCTCTTACAAGATTAGGCGATTTAGATTCTTCTGGACGCCGTATACCAGAAAAATTAGGCCCAGATTCAGAATACATTTTACCTGTCTCTGTATGTATAGAAGCAATAGGTCAGAAGATACCCCAGGAAGTAAAATATGCTCTTAACGGGGTGAATTTTGATTCAAGAGGGTTAATAAAGGTAGATCAACATTACCAAACAAGCAGAAAAGGTGTCTTCGCTGGCGGTGATATTGTAAATGGGGGTGGAACCGTAGTTAGGGCAGTTGCAGACGGTTTGCATGCCGCAAAAGCAATAGACAACTACCTTAAAGAGATGTCATCATGAAAAGAGATAGCTATCAGAGAAAGTGTGCTTTGGTAACAGGATCAACCAGAGGAATTGGTCAAGCAATAGCTATGGAGCTTGCAAAGGAAGGGATAAATATTGCTGTTAATGGAAGAGGTACGTTAGACACTGCTACACAGACTCTTGATATGTGTAGGAAGGAAGGAGTAGATGCTCATTATTTTCAAGCTGATATATCTGATACTGCATCTCGAGAGAATTTAGTGAGAGAAATAAAAGAAAGATTTGGAAGAATAGATATACTTGTAAATAATGCAGGTGTTGCTCCCATAGAAAGAAAAGATATCCTGGAGACAACAGAGAGAAGCTTTGATAGAGTTATTGCAATCAACTTAAAGGGAGCTTTTTTTCTTACTCAAATTGTTGCCAAATGGATGATTGAACAGAAAGAAAAATTTCCAGATCGAGAATTTGTAATTGTGAATATTTCCTCTGTCTCTTCTTATGCTGTTTCTATTAACCGACCTGAGTACTGTATAAGTAAAGCAGGTATAAGCATGATGACAAAGCTTTTCGCGATAAAATTAGCCACGTGGGATATTAAGGTATACGAAGTAAGACCAGGTATAATACTAACAGATATGACTCAGCCAGTAAAAGAAAAATATGATAAAATGCTAAAAGAAGGAATCTTTCCTATCAAAAGGTGGGGAACTCCAGAGGATGTGGGTAAGGCAGTAGTTGCGCTTGTCAAAGGATTTTATCCTTACTCTACGGGAGATATTATTAATGTTGATGGTGGATTCCATATCAGGAGGTTATAGAAAGGATGAAAGAATATGCATGTGATGTGTTGGTGATAGGAGGAGGGGGAGCTGGTCTCCGTGCTGCAGTCGCAGCGGCAGAAAAAGATTCTATGGCAAAGATTATCTTGGCTCTTAAAGGAAAATTAGGAATAAGCGGTGTAACTGCTACTGCTTGCTCTGATCGGATGGCTTTTCACGTCACTTTACCTTTCACGCAACCAGTAAAAGAGAATAACTGGAAATATCATGCTGAAGATATCTATAAGTTGGGAGGGTATGCTTCAGATGAGGATTTGGCTCAAATATTGGCCAGAAATTCTCGGGAGGCTTTCGAATATCTGGACAGATTGGGAGTTCCATGGATCAAAAAAGGAGATAAGCCTGATCAGTTCTTGACAGATGGTTCTATGTATGCACGAGCTTGCTATACAGGCCCTTATACAGCTATCCATATTGAAGAGGTACTTATTAAAAGGATAAAGGAGACTCAGGTAAAGATAATGGAAAATATTTTTATTGTTGACTTGATCATTTCCTCTTCTGAGAACAGAGTAGTAGGAGCGTTAGGGTTAGATGAAAAAGACAATCCTATAATTTTTAAAAGTAAAGCAACTATTTTAGCTACTGGAGGGGCAGGAGAAGTCTTCGCGGTCAGTGTCTATCCTCGAGAAATGACAGGTGATGGATATGCTATGGCTTATCGAGCAGGAGCTGATTTGGTAAATATGGAGTTTATCCAGATAGGCTTATCTTCAGTTGCAACTAAATTAGCATGCTCTGGTAGTATGATGCGAGCTATCCCCCGTTTTGTTAACGATAAGGGAGAGGAGTTTTTAGAGAAATATTTTCCGCGTAATTCGTCTTTGAGCGAAATTTACCTTACTGTTTTCCAAAAAGGAGCAAGCTGGCCAATATCATTTGAACATAAGTCTCATTTGATCGATATAGCTGTGTATAAAGAGATAAGAGAAGGTAAAAAAGTTTATTTAGATTATACACGGAATCCAAAAAATTTGAAGTGGGAGGAACTAAGAGAAATAAGCAACTGGTATAAAAAGGTTAAAGGAATTGATTTGTTGAGCGGAGAGGAGCTGAGAAAAATACCTCTGGAGAGACTTCGGAGAATAAATCCAGAGATATTGTCTTGGTTTGAAAAAAGAGGATTTGACTTGATGAAAGAGGGAAAAATAGAGATAGCTCCTGCAGCTCAGCATTTCCAGGGTGGAGTCAAGATACGGAGGAGAGCAGAGACATCCGTCAAAGGTCTTTTTGCTGCAGGAGAATGTGCTGGTGGACAGCATGGAGCTAATAGACCAGGGGGTAATGCCTTGCTTGATTGTCAAGTATTTGGCAAAATTGCTGGATTAAGCGCTATAGACGAGACAGGAAGAATAGGTCGATATAAAATAGAATCTAAAGATGTTGAAAAAATTTATAACATATTGAAGGATTTGAATTGTAAGAGCAAAGGAGAAAAGGCTCTCTTAGTTAGAAGTCAAATTCAGGAATTACTTTTTTCCCATGCTAGTATTATAAGAACGGAAGAAGGGCTAAGTAAAGCATTTGAAAGGCTGAGAGAAGTAGAAAGAGAGGGAATTAGCGTTGATGAAAAAGGTATCAAGTTTGCTTTAGAGACCCTAAATCTTCTAAAAGTGGCCCAGATGGTGGTTGGATCAGCAATGATTCGAAAGGAAAGTCGTGGACCACATATATACTATCGTAGATTTGAAGACCCGGAGCCTCTTCCTAAAGATGATAATAGCTGGAAAAATAAATACATAGTCATAAGGAAACGTGGAGAAAAGATGCAGTTTGAGATAAAAAGTGTTGTAGTTGTACAGAAATCAATGAATCATAATTAACTTTTTGTTGAGAGGAAAAGAGGTGAAATATCTTATTGGTTTATATTAATTATGAGGAAAATAAGTAAAAAATAAGGAGGAAAAATCCTATGAATAAAAGAAAAACCCTGCAAACTTTACTTGAGGGAGGAATTATACCTGTTATAAGGGCAAAGTCCTCTGATGAGGCTCTTAAAATAGTTGATGCAATTCGTGAGGGAGGGATAAAAACTATTGAGGTTACAATGACTGTTCCCGGGGCAATTGGTGTTATGGAAAAGGTAAACGCAAAACTGGGAGAGGATGTTTTACTTGGAGCAGGGACAGTACTTGATGCAGAAACCGCAAGAGCCTGCATTTTAGCAGGAGCAAAATTTGTTGTAGGGCCCTGTTTTAACCCTGAAATGGTAAAAATGTGCAGACGCTACAGCATTGTAGCTATTCCCGGGGCAATGACTCCAACAGAAATATTAAGGGCATGGGAAAATGGGGCAGACATTGTAAAAGTTTTCCCCATAGCAAATCTTGGTGGACCCTCCTACATTAAGGCAGTAAAAGCACCCCTGCCTCAAATTCCTCTAAATCCAACAGGTGGTATAGATCTTTCAAATGCAGGTGACTTTATCAGGGCAGGAGCAGATGTTATATCAGTTGGAAGTTCACTTGTTGATAAGAAGGCTGTAGCAGAAGGAAAGTATGAGGTTATCACAGAAAATGCCAGAAAATTCTTAGATGAGGTAAAGAAAGCAAGAGAGGGAAAAAAGTAGAAAATGGGAGGAGAAAATATGGCTACCCTTTCTATAAGACCAAAAGAGGAGTGCAAATATGCCCTTGTTGCCCTTGGGGAGGTTATGATAAGGCTTAATCCTGGTGATGGAAGAGTTAGAACAGCAAGGTATTTTACAGTATCAGAGGGTGGAGGAGAGTACAATGTGGCAAGAGCACTGAGAAAGGTATTTGGACTTCCCACAGCAATTGTGACAGCTCTTCCTGATTGCGAGGTTGGGCACTTATGTGAGGACCTTATGATGCAGGGTGGAGTTGATTTATCTCATGTTGTCTGGTTCCCTTTTGATGGTGTGGGAAGGGAGGTTCGTGTTGGTTTAAACTGGACAGAAAAAGGCTATGGTGTAAGAAATGCAAAGACAGAGTATGATAGAGGTCATAGCGCAGCCTCCAAGTTAAAAAAAGGAGATATTGACTGGGAAAAAATATTTAAAAAAGAAGGTGCAAGGTGGTTTCACACAGGGGGTATCTTTGCAGCCCTCTCAGAGACAACCCCTGATGTGATTATTGAGGCTATGCAGGTTGCAAAAGAGGCAGGAACAGTAATATCTTATGATCTTAACTACAGGGCATCCTTATGGAGGGCAATAGGCGGAAAGGAAAAAGCACAAAAGATAAACAGAAAAATTGCTCCCTTTGTTGATGTGATGATGGGAAATGAAGAGGATTTTGAGGCAGCACTTGGGCTTGAGGTAAAGGGAGTTGATATTACCAAAAAAATGGACATTGAAAGGACAGAAGGCTTTGAGTTAATGGCAAAGGAGGCAACAAAAAGGTATCCCAATTTTAAAGCTGTTTTAACTTCATTAAGAAATGCAAAAACTGCTCTTATAAATGACTGGGGTGGTATCCTTTACATGGATGGAGAATTTTACAAAGCAACCCCAAGAAAAAATCTTGAAATTTATGATCGTGTGGGGATGGGAGATAGCTTTGCCTCAGGATTTATCTATGCGATGCTATCTGGAAAAGATCCGCAGGAGGCTATTGAATATGCTGCAGCTCATGGTGCTCTTGCCGGAACAACTCCAGGTGATACCAGTATGGCTACTTTGGCTGAAGTGGAAAGAGAGATAGAGCGTGCCAGAAAAGGAGGAGTAGCAAGGGCTGCACGTTAAAATAAAAAAGAGCTTGAAGAGGAGTTTTTAATAGGATCAGATTTTTCGTTGAATTCACGGGAAGGCCAAATTGCCAGGAAGGTAAGGAAGGGTTGATCTTATACAATAGGCCACAATGTGAGTGATAAATTTTATTTGTTCAAGGTACCAGATTCCAAATTTTCTCTGTCTTTTCTTTAGTTTTATTTTTTATTAGAAAAATACCAAAAGAGAATAACCAGCATTGTGACTGAATTTTCAATGGATAGAAAGGTTAGTCTTTTCCAGAATTGTATTGGATTTATATGGAGAATTTAATTTCTCTTTCTTTCCACCCCAATTTTGTGAAAGTGCAGCATAATACCATATTTATCAACGCATTTCTTTGACATTTGCCTCCTTTTTTGATAGTATTTAAACTGAAACCCATAATAAAAGGGGGTCGGTGATGAAAGAGATAAAATTTGGAACCGATGGGTGGAGAGGTGTCATTGCCGATGACTTTACTTTTGAAAGAGTGGAAAAAGTCGCCCAGGCTATTGCTGACTACTATAATCTTCAGAAAGATAAAGAAAAAGGTATTGTTATAGGATATGATACCCGTTTTCTCTCCTCTGAATTTGCAAGAAGGGTTGCAGAAGTTCTTCTGGGAAATGGCATACCCGTGCTTTTTTCTCAAAGCGATGTTCCCACACAGGCTGTTTCTTTCACAGTTCTTGAAAGAAAGCTTCCTGGAGGAATAATGATTACTGCTTCACACAATCCTCCAAGATTCAATGGAGTGAAAATTAAAAGCTCTCAAGGATGCTCTGCTACACCCGATATAACAGGGAAAATTGAATCTATACTTTATAAAAATCCGGTGAAGGTTCTCTCCTGGGAAGAGGCAGAAAAAAAGGGACTTGCTACAGAAGTTGACCTTTTGCCTCCTTATTTAAATAAGGTTATCTCCTTTCTTAATATGGACCTTGTAAGCAAGGCCTCCTTCAAAATAGTCTATGACCCGATGTATGGAGTAGGATGCGGGCTTCTTGAGAGAGTTTTGGAAAATTCTGATTGCAAGGTTTATACTATTCATCCCAAACCAAATCCTGGTTTTGGAGGAATAAACCCAGAGCCTATTGAAGAGAATCTTGAGGATTTGAAAAGGGAAGTTAAAAGAAGAGGGGCTGACATTGGAATTGCAACTGATGGTGATGCTGATAGGGTAGGGATTGTGGATGAAAAAGGAAGGTACTTTTCTCCTCTTCAGGTTTTTTCTCTTTTGCTTTTGTATCTTGTTGAGGAAAGAAAAATGAAAGGCAAGGTGGTAAAGACAGTTTCCCTTGGCTATCAACCAGAGAGAATTTCCCGTAAGTTTGGTCTTCAGTGGGAACAGACCCCTGTGGGTTTCAAATACATCGCCGAGAAAATGCTTAAAGAGAAGGTTATATTGGGTGGAGAGGAAAGTGGTGGTTACGGTTACTATGGGCATCTCCCTGAAAGAGATGGTATACTATCGGCCCTTCTTTTTGTAGAAATGATGGTAAAGAAGGAAAAGCCCTTATCCAGAATTTTAGATGATATGGAGAAAAAATTTGGAAGCTCCTTTTTTAAGAGAATAGATTTTCAGAAGGAGGGAGTAGACAAGGAAAAAATGGTAAAAGAGCTCACCTTAAACCCTCCCCGAGCACTGGGAAGTGTACCTTTGAGGGAGGTATTAACAATAGATGGGGTAAAATTTATCATGGAGGATGAAAGCTGGCTTTTGATAAGGCCTTCAGGAACAGAGCCTAAAGTTAGGGTTTATGCAGAGGCTTCTAAGGAAAGCCAGCTTGAGAGAATTGTTCAAGAAGGTAAAGAGCTTGCCTTAAGCGTTATTGAGAAGATAAGATAGGGGATAAATGTATAAAGATGTTTTAATAGCAGGTTTTGGTGGGCAGGGGGTGATATTTGCCGGGAAGCTTCTTGCCTGTGCCGGATTGAGAGAGAAAAGGGAGGTTGTTTTTTATCCTTCCTATGGTGCTGAGATGCGAGGGGGAGCGGCCAACTGCACGGTAATAATTTCTGATAGCATGATACCCTCGCCCATTGTTTCTCGTCCTCAAAGTGGAATACTGATGAGTTACCCTGCGCTTGAGAGATTTTTGTATAAAATAAAAGAAGAAGGTTACATTGTTATTAACACCTCTCTTATAAAAGACAGTATAAAAAGAGAAAAAGTGAGGTTAATAAAAGTTCCTGCAACTGAGATAGCAGAAAAGATGGGAAGTGCAAAGGCTGCAAATATGGTAGCTCTTGGTGCATGGGCTTTTGTTTCAAGGGCAGTTTCGCTTGATAGCCTTATTTTAAGTTTAAAGGAGGTTTTGTCTGAAGATAAAATTTCTCTTTTAAAGATTAATCAGGACTGTTTGAAAAAGGGGTGGGAGTTTGTCTCAGAATCTGATTGATAGTTTTCTTGACCATCTTTGCGTAGAAAGAGGTCTTTCCCCAAGAACTTTATCTTCTTATAAGATTGATCTTGAACAATTTAAAAACTGGCTTTCCTCTGTAGAAAGAGGTGAGTTAACCTCTGTTTCCTCCTCTGTAGTGGGAAAGTATGTATCCTTTTTGAAGAAAAAAGGTCTTTCTACCTCATCAATTGCAAGAAAGCTTTCCTGTATAAGAGCTTTTTACCGTTTTTTATTAGCAGAAGGAAAAGTTAGAGAAAATCCCGCAGAGGCTATCAGTTCTCCTCGCCGGGGAAGGAAAATTCCTTCTTATCTTTCTTTAAGAGAAGTTGAGAAGTTGCTTGAGGCGCCTCTTACCACCTCCTTTCTGGGTATAAGAGATAAAGCTATTCTTGAGTGCCTTTATGCAAGTGGTTTGCGCATATCCGAGCTTGTAAATTTGAACAGAGAAGATGTTAGTCTTAATTCCGGGTGGGTTAAGGTTAAAGGTAAAGGCTCTCGTGAGAGAATGGTTCCTCTGGGAAAGGAAGCTTTAAAGTGGCTTTCCAGGTACTTGAAAGAAAGAAAAGATTTAAAGAAAGACTCCCCTCTTTTTTGCAACAGGTATGGAAAGAGAATTTCCCGTCAGTCTTGCTGGAAGATGATAAAAAAATACGCAAAAATTGCCGGTATAAAAAAGGAAATATCTCCTCACACCTTAAGACATTCTTTTGCTACCCATCTTCTTTCAGGGGATGCGGATCTTCGGTCTGTTCAGGAGCTTTTAGGACACGTGAACATATCCACCACACAGATATATACCCATATTACCCAGGAAAGGCTTGTAAAAGTTTACAGAAAATATCACCCGAGAGCTTAAAATGGAGGTAATAACCACCCATACAAGCTGTGATTTTGACGGACTTGCCAGCATGATAGCGGCAAAAAAACTTTACCCAAAAGCAAAAGTTTTCTTTTCCTCTTCTCCTTCTCAGGAAGTGAGAGACTTCATGCATCTTTACGGAGAACTTCTTCCTGTAGAGAAAAAGATTGATAAGATAAGTCTTGAAAAAGTTAAAAGGCTTATCCTGGTTGACACAAGATGGGTTGATAGGATAGGGGTGTTTGGTGAGATTATTAAAAGAAAAAATGTGGAAATCCACGTTTATGATCATCATCCCTTTCATCCCGAGGCAATAAAGGGAAGTTTTGAGGTATGCAGGGAGGTGGGAGCTGCAACAAGTATCCTGGTGGATATTATTAAAAAAAGGGGGATTTACCTTTCTCCCTTTGAGGCCACTTTATTTACCCTGGGAATTTACGAGGATACAGGTTCCCTCAGTTTTTCTTCGACAACTTCCTTTGATCTTGAAGCTGTTTCTTATCTTTTAGACAGAAGAGCAAATCTTGAGTTTATTTCCACTTTTTTAAGTCATACCTTGACAGAAAAGCAATTTTTGCTTTTGAAAGAGTTTTTGGAGAAGGCAAAAACTATATACATAAACGGAGTAGAGGTGGTTATAGTAAAAGCCAGAGTGGAAGGTTTCGTAGGGGGTATTTCTGCGCCCTTACAAAAGTTTGTTAGTTTAAAAAATCCTGATGTGGTTTTTGCTATTGTGGGTTCTGGAGAGAAGGTTTATGTAATGGCTCGTTCCCGTCTTCCCTTTGTCAATGTTGATGAAATACTGACTCCTCTGGGAGGAGGAGGACACAGTCTTGCAGCATCGGCTCTCTTAAAAGATGTTGATTTGAGAGAGGTGGAGGAAAAACTTGAGGAAATTCTAAGAAAGAAAATTAGTGCTTATTTTACAGTAGGAAAAATAATTCCCCCTTTTTTTAAAAAAGTTTCTCCTGAAACAAGCTTGAAAAAAGTAAAAGAAATTTTGGATAAAGAAGGATTACAGGTTTTACCTGTGGAAGATAAGGGCAGGATAATTGGAGTGATATCAAAAAGACAGGTTGAGAATGCTATTAAGCACGCTTCTTTCTCCTCTTCAATTAAAGGTTATTATTCAAGGAAAATTGTTTCTATCTCCCCCTCTTTCTCCTTAAAGAAAGTCCAGCAGCTAATGATGCAGGAGGAGGTTCCATGGGTTCTTGTTTTTGATAAAGATAAATTTCAGGGAATTGTGACAAGTCTTGATGTATTTAATGCATTTTATTTAAATCCTCCTTCAGGAGAAAACCTTTCTTCTCTTTTAAAGAAAAAGGTTCCTGCTAAAGTTATGGATGTGCTTTTTGAAGCAGGAAAACTTGCTCAAAGTCTTAATTTTTCGGTCTTTATAGTGGGAGGATTTGTGAGAGACCTTCTTTTGGGGAAAGAGAATTTTGACATAGACCTTTCGGTGGAAGGTGATGGAATTTTTTTTGCTAAAAAATTAGCAGAAAAACTGAAAGCACATCTTACTCTTCACCCTGAATTTGGAACTGCTACTTTATACCTGGGTGAAGGCTTCAAGCTTGACATAGCAACTTCCCGTCGCGAATTTTATCCTCGCCCGGGGGCACTACCCCGGGTTGAGCCTGCCTGTTTAAAGGAAGATCTTTTTAGGAGGGATTTTACAGTTAATGCAATGGCTATCAGCATCAATCCTTACGATTTTGGTAGATTAATTGATTTTTTTGGAGGAAAAGAGGATATTGAAAATGCCAGAGTGAAGGTTCTACACTCCAAAAGCTTTGTAGATGATCCTACGAGGATATTCCGTGCTATAAGGTTTGAACAAAGATACGGATTTAAAATTGACAAAGATACAGAAAATTTAATTAAAGAAGCAGTTGAAAAGAACTTCTTTAGGTATGTAAGTGGTAAAAGGATAAAAGAGGAACTTGTTCAGATATTGGAGGAGGACAGACCTGATAAAAACCTGAAAAGAATAAAACAGCTCGGGATTTTAAAGATTATTCATCCTAAACTGAAATTCACCTCTTGTAAAGAGAGGCTCCTTGATCATTTGGTAGATGCTATTGCGACCTATGAGCTTTTGACGGGAAAGGAGAGCAAAAGGTGGCTTGTAAAGCTTTGTTTGCTTTTTGAGAGAGTTACCAGAGAGGAGGTGGAAGATTTCTGCAAAAAATACAGTTTTACCAGAGAAGAAAAAGAAACTCTTCTTACAAGTTGCAAGGAGTGGCGTAAAATAGTAAAAGCGCTTGCGGTTCCTAAAATAAGGCCAAGTTCAATTTGTTTTCTTCTTGACCCTTTTCCTCCGGAAACCCTTATCTTTACAATGGCAAGGACAAAAAGTAAGATAGTGAAAAAAAGAATAATTTTTTATCTTTCTCACCTGCAAAAAATTAAACTTGAGACGACAGGTGAGGACCTGAAAAAATTGGGCTATCGTCCCTCGCCTGAGTTTTCCCGGATACTGGAGGAGGTAAAAAGAGCAAAACTTGATGGAATTATAGGGACAAAAGAAGAGGAAATTGAATTTATCAGAAAAAACTTTCCACCAGGGAGATACAAATGAGAGCAATTTTTATTCTTTTTGTTGCTGTTATTCTTTTTTTCTCTGTTATTCTTCATGAGGTTGCCCATGGTCTTATGGCTGAAAGACACGGAGACCCTACGGCAAGAATCATGGGGAGGATAACTCTCAATCCCCTTCCTCACATAGATCCTATAGGTACAATTTTGTTGCCGGGAATTATGATTATTATGAGCCTTTTTGGAGCCTCTGTTCCTATATTTGGATGGGCAAAACCTGTGCCTGTAAATCCTCAGAACCTAAACAATCCCAAAAAGGACATGATATGGGTTGCTCTTGCAGGACCCGGGACAAATTTTCTTGTAGCCTTCTTTTTTGCTCTTTTATATCGTCTGCTTGCTGTTCCAGGAAGTCTTGGAGGAGCTGTTCTTTTTTACGGGACAGCCATAAATCTTTTTCTCACTTTTTTTAACCTTATCCCTATTCCTCCTCTTGATGGTTCACGCATTCTCTCAGGACTTCTTCCCGAGCATTTGAGCTATCGTCTTTCCCAGATTGAGCCTTTTGGTTTCATAATTCTTGTGGTCTTGTTAATGGGGGGTGTTCTTAACTATCTTTTTTATGCTTTGCTGAAGTTAAGCCTTGTTTTAACTGGTGCCAGTTCCTTTCTTTGGTGAAAGCACAGCTACTGATCTTCCTTTTTTCTCAAAGATGTATTTTGTCTGTGGCTTAACTTTTAAAGGGTATTTGCCTGTAAAGCAGGCAGTACAAAAGTTTTCGGGGTTTTTAACACAGCTTAAAAGTCCTTCAAGAGAAAGATATCCAAGAGAGTTAGCTCCCACCTTTTCTCTTATCTGTTCCACAGTGTGAGTTGAGGCTATAAGCTCTTTTTTAACAGGAGTATCAATTCCGAAAAAGCAGGGAAATTTAATTGGAGGGGAGCTTATTCTAAAGTGTATCTCTTTTGCTCCTGCCTTTCTTAAAAGGCTTATTATTTTCCTGCTTGTTGTGCCTCTCACAATAGAGTCGTCCACGAGAACTACCCTTTTCCCATCTAAAACCCCCTTTATGGGATTAAGCTTTATTCTAACCTCCATGTCTCTTATAAATTGTAGAGGCTGAATAAAGGTTCTTCCCACATAGTGGTTTCTTGTGAAGCCTATTCCATAGGGTATACCGCTTTCTCTTGCGTATCCAAGTGCAGCTGATATTCCTGAGTCAGGGACAGGTATGACAAGGTCTGCTTTTGCAGGGTGTTCTCTTGCAAGAGTTCTTCCCATTTTTTCTCTGACTTTGTGCACAGTTTCCCCAAATACTATGCTATCAGGACGAGCAAAGTAGATGTATTCAAATATACATTGGGAAATTTTCTTTGGTTTTTCTATAGTATAAGAATTTATCCCTTTTTTATCAATCACTATCATTTCTCCGGGCTTTACCTCTCTTATGTACTTTGCTCCTACAAGGTCAAAGGCACAGGTTTCTGAGGCAAAAAGATAACTTGAGTCAAGCAAGCCCAGGACAAGAGGTCTAAATCCATGAGGGTCTCTTGCTCCAATAAGGACATCGTTGAAAAGCATGAGCAAAGAGTATGCTCCTTTTACACGTTTTAAAGCTTGAGCTATTGCTTGTTTTCTCCCCAGAGACTTTGTTAATTTTGTAAAAAGGTGAATTATCACCTCTGTATCCATGGTAGATTGAAAAATAGAGCCGGAAGATTCAAGTTTTTCCCTTATTTCAGCAGCATTTATGAGATTTCCATTATGAGATATTGCTATTCCTTCTCCAAAAAAACTTATAAGAAGGGGTTGAATGTTGGAAGGAGAGGTTGAACCTGTTGTGGAGTAGCGATTGTGCCCTATGGCAAATTTTCCTGGCATGGAAGAGAGGACATCTTCGGTAAAAATTGAGTCTACAAGCCCCAATCCTCTGTGTATGATTGTATTGGAGCCATCTGAGACAACTATACCGGCACTTTCCTGTCCCCTGTGCTGAAGAGCGTAAAGGCCAAGGTAGGTTATCTTTGCCGCTTGAGGATGATTGTGAATACCAAATACCCCGCACTTTTCCCTCACCTATACCCTCCTTTTTAAATTATAGAAAAAAAAGGAAGCTTTACAAATTGTAAAGTGAGCCGTTTTTCTCAAATTTTAAAAGATGGGGAACAACAAGGTCTACAATTTCCGGATCAAATTGCTTTCCTTTCGCTTTGATAATTTCGTCAATAGCATCAAGTGGAGAAAGCTTTTTTCTATAACATCTTTCAGTAGTCATGGCATCGTAGGCATCTATTATTGCGAAAAGTCTTGCTGGAAGAGGTATTTTTTTAGCTTTAAGTCCTTCAGGGTAACCTCTTCCATCAAACCTTTCGTGATGATACAGAACTATACTCAGTCCTTCCTTAAGAAAAGTGGTGGGACGAAGTATCTGGTAACCAATGGTGGGATGTTGCTTCATTCTTTCAAATTCTGATGGAGAAAGAGGTTCTTTTTTCCTGAGTATACTTTCCTCAATTCCAATTTTTCCGATATCGTGAAGTTCTGCTGTTCTCTTATATGTTATGAGCTTTTCTTCCTGTATGCCAATTCTTCTTCCCACTTTTACAAGAAGTTCTGATGTTCTTCGGGAGTGCTCTGCAGTGTAGGAGTCTTTGGCATCTACAGCAAGAACAAGTGCTTTTGTCGTGGCTTCGTAGTTAAGTTCAACAGCTTTTTGCAAGTCCTGGATCATTTTTGTGTTTTCTATGAAGAAGTCTCTTTTTTGTAAAGCTTTTTCAGCAGCATTTAGAACCTGCTCTTTGCCGAAGGGTTTGACAATGTAGTCAAAGGCACCAAGACGGAGGGCTTTTATACTTGAGGAAAAATCAGGATAAGCTGTTATCACAATGACTTCAACGTCCGGCTTTTTTCTTTTTACTTTTTCTAGAAACTCGATTCCATTCATGGAAAACATTCTTATGTCAGTGAATATGAGATCAGGCTCAAGGGAAAGTTCCAAAAGAGCCTTTTCAGGCCTGTCGAAGGTGAATACCTCGTATTTACCTTTCAAAATCATTTTAAGTGAAAGCTGAACACTTCTTTCATCATCCACCACAAATACTCTGGGTGTCTTTTTTTCTTTCAATTCCGAGCTCCTTTTACATCAGATAGGAGGGTGATAGCGTGGAAGATAAACAGAAACAGTTGCGCCCTCATTTCTATTTGAAGGTATTATACTACCTCCGTGTTCTTCAATAATTCTTTGAGAGATGGTTAGTCCAAGCCCTATGCCTTTGTTTTTTGTTGTAAAGAAAGGGTCAAATATTTTTTTACTTGTTTCTTCAGGAAATCCCGGACCGTTGTCTTTAAACTCTATTTTTATGTATTTTGTTTGAGGTGGTATCTTTTTTTTACTTTTTTCAGAAAAAGTGAAGTGAGGCAGATTTCCACAATTTTCGCAGGAAATTTCTATTTTAACCTGTTTTTCTTCTATTGCCTCCACTGCGTTTATTATAATATTTTCAAACGCATCAATTATTGCTTTTTCATCAGCATAAACCCATAAATTTTCTTCCTTAAAAGTTATGTTAAACTCAACTTTTTTGCCAGAAGGAAGTTTTTTTTCTATTTTTTTTATTGCTTTTTTAATTAAAGAGGGAAGAAGTTGTGCAGTTTTGTCCAGTTTTAAGGGCTGACTAAAAAAAAGAAGACGCTCAATAAGCTCATCTATTCTTTTTATTTCCCGATTTACAATAGATAAAAAATTCTCTCTGAAGTCTTCATCCAGGTAATTTGAGGGTAAAAGTTCGGCGAGGGACTTAATTGGGACAAGGCTATTTCTGAGCTCGTGGGAGAGGCGGGTTGCGATCTGTGCGAGAAAATCTTTTGTTTGTGCCCTTCTTTTTTCTTCCTCAAGCTCTTTTACAGGAGTAAGGTCTGTAAATATCATTATACTTCCTATAGTTTTTCCCTGTGCATCTTTTGTCTGACTTGTAGACACTCCAAGCCATCGCTTTATCCGGGGCAGGTAAACTTCTTTTCTTTCATAAGGTATTCCTCGCGTGAGGGTCTCAAAAAGAAGGTCCCCTAGTGGTGAGGGAATCTCTCTTATATCCTTTCCTAAAAGTTTTTTTTTCTCATTAATTTCCAGTATTTTATACGCTCGCAGGTTACAGGTGGTGATTTTTTGTTTTGCGTCTATTGTTATAACACCGCTTGAAGCATTTTGAAGAACTTTTTCTATATACTCCTTTTGCCAGCAAACCTCTTCGTAAAAGAGAAGGTTCTGTATGGCAAGCACTACATAACCTGAAAAGAGAAAAATTTGTTTTATCTCTTCGGGAGAAAGGTTTTCTCCTGTTATTTTAGGCCCAAGTCCGAGTATTCCTGTAAGTTTTCCCTGAGATGAAAGGGGTATTACGGTGCTTGAGTGTATAAGTTTCATTTCTTTTTTTATCTCATAGGCTGTTTTAGGATCAGTTTTTGGGAAATTTTCCCTTGTTATAGCTGTCCCTTCTTTTGCAAGGAATTTTACAATTCCTCTTTCTGGATAAAGAGTTATGTATTTTTTTACTTCCTCTCCAAGACCTTTGCAGGCTTTTATTTTGTAAACATTTTCCTCTCTTTCTTTTAACAGTACACAAAGTCTTGTTATGCCAAACATTCTGCCAAGGAAGTTTAACAAAAATTGCAGAAGTTCTTTTAAGTTGTAGCCATGAGCGAGGAATTTTGACATCTCTTCCAGGAAACTTCTCTCCTCGAAGAGAAGGTTTTTCTCAGAAATTGAGGTAGGATGAAGTGTTTTTTCTCTGTTTTTTTCTTCAATTTCAGAGATTAAGATCTCTCTTTCCACCTTCTTTTTTATAATTTCAGGGAAAAAGCCAAGTCCCTCATCTACATCAATGTAGTCTTCAAGTCCTTTTTCTTTTGCCGCTTTAATTATTTCTTTTTTAATCCCTCTGCCTATACCAAAAACAGTGGCTGAGGGATTTAATTTTTTTATTTGAGAGAGGACATTTAGGCTTTCCCAGCCAAGAGAAGAAAAATCAATAACAATGAGTTCAAATAGAGGGCAGAGTTCTTCAAGCTCATTGCCATTGCAGTCAACTATGTAACTATCCTCCCCTAAAATACTTTTTAAAAAGTATTTTCTTTTCTCCTCATAGGTGATGAAGAGAATACTAACCATAGACTTTCCTCTTTTTTTCGGTGGAAACCTTCCTCTTTACAAAAGGAAGTAAAATGGTAAATTTTGCTCCCTTTTCTGTATTTTCTACCTTTATCTTCCCTTCATGAGCTTTAATTATCTGATAGCATATGTAAAGGCCAAGTCCTGTTCCTTTTGGTTTTGTGGTAAAAAAAGGTTCAAAAATTCTGCTAATGTATTTTTCAGGTATTCCCCCTCCCTCGTCAGTTATGCTTATTTCCAATAGTTCCTTTTGTTTTGATTTTCTTTCCCGGATGTTAACGGCTATGGTGCCGCCTTTAGGCATTGCCTGAATTGAATTAAAGATTATATTGGAAAAAGCCTCTTTTAAACTCTGGAGATCACCCCGTATTAAGAAGGATTCCCGAGAATTGAAGAATCTCACCTTTATATCTTGTTTTGAAAAATGAAGGTTAAAGGAGAAAAGTGTCTCTTTGATCACATCTTCTATCTGGAAGATTCGGTACCTCTTTTTACTCACCTTTCCCAGATTCAGCATTTTGTTAATAAGATTGTCAACTCTTTCTACTTCTTTTGAGACAAGAGAGAAAAATTCTTCTCTGAATTCTTTCTCCTGAAATCTTTCAGGTAAAAGTTCGGTGAAAGTTTTAATAGAAGAAAGTGGATTTTTAATTTCATGGGCAAGTTGAGTTACCATTGAACCTATATTTGCAAGGTTTTCTGTTTGCCTTATTCTTTCCTCAAGGTTTTTTACTTCCGTAATGTCTGTTATAAGGACAATGAGGTCACCTTTTCCCTCTTCTTCGTTGATGAAAGAGGTTTTGAGATTGAGAATTAATTTTTCCCCCTCCCTCTTTTCCAGAACAATCTCAGGGAAAGAACGAGCCTCCTTTTTCTGCCAGCAACCTGATAGAATTTTACTTAAGGGGGGAGGCAAAATTTCAGAACTTCCATAAAGTACCTTCTCTGAAGGAAGGGAGGTTATCCTTTCTGCTTCTTTATTAAAGGTTGTAATCTTACCTTCTTTATTTATGACCAGAAGTCCTGTATTTACATTGTTTATTATCTTTTCGTTGTATTCTTTTATTTTCTGGATTTTTTGAAAAAGTTGCGCGTTAGTAAGGGCAATGGATGTCTGTTCGCTGAACAAAGTTAATGCTTGAATTTCATAGGAAGAAAACACACTTTCGGTTGTTTTCTCTCCTAAGAAAGCCCACCCCTTGATGGAACTTTCAAAAAAAAGAGGAATAACAAGAGAAAAATCACTTATTCTCAGTTTTTCCTCCTCTATATCTTTTTCGTAGTTTTTTCTCAAGAGAGAAAAAAGTTCCTCTCTGGTAAGGATTTTTCTTTCTTTTTTAAAAAGCTCTGAAAAAAATTTCTCGTTTAAAAGAAAGTTTTCTGAAAGTTGCATCTTCTTCTCTCTTTTGCCCACCTCTGCCACAAGATGAAAGGTGGAATCTTTTCTTAGAAGCCAGAAGCTCCCCCATTTTGCTCCTGTCGCCTTAAGAATTGTGTCAAGGAAAAATCTGGATAGTTTTTTTTCATCTAAAATACTCATAAGCCTTTGGCTTCCCTTTATAAGTTCTTCTGAGGAAGATATTGTTTTCTTAAAGATAAGCTTTTCCATTAACTTCTCAAGCCTCCTGCGAACGGAGCTTAGCATTACTATAAAGAAAAAAAGAAATCCCCAGATAGAAAGAAAAATTTTCAGGTTAAAAGACATCTGTGGAGTTGAGTAGGATGCAATCTTAAATCCTATAAAAAGGAAGACCAGGAAAGTGAGTAAAGTTGTCGCAGAGTAGATGAGGCTTTTACTTACAGCAGCTCGCATATCCATCAAACGGCGCTTAAGTATTGCGTAGGCAAGTATTATTCCATACCCTGGAACCACCCAGATTCCAAGAGGTGGAATATTTATTTTATAAATGGGAAAGAAAGTTGAGATTGCTCCCCCAAACCCCAGAAAAGAGCCAAGGAGAAAATACCTTATCTGGTTTTTTTTGAAGCCTTTGCTTTTTTTAAGCGCCTTTATCATCAGAAGGTACCCATAGGTCATTAAAAAGAAAAACATGCCGCTGAAGATCCTGTAAGCAGATCCCGGAATGAGATGATAACCCATTATTTTATTGTAAGTAATACCTGTTATGGAAAATTTTGTAAAACTTAAAAGTCCAAGAAGAAGGGCGAGGAGGTAAAACAATACAAGCTGTTTTTTTCTTTCCGAAAGTTCATCAAGAAGCACAAAGACAAAGTGGATAAAAGTTACAGGAATGAAAATTGCAATAAGATGAGATAATCTGAGAAGCATTATATGGGGCTCGTGCAGGCTGTGGAAGATAAAAAGACAAGATGCCCACATACCTGTTGCAGTATTTACCAAAAGAAAAGTTGACTTGAGATTGTCCTCCCAGGCTTTTATGTAAACAATTAAAGCCACAGAAAAAGAGGAAAGCGCAACTGCCAGAAGCCCAAGGTGGTAAATGGTTTGATAAGTAGTTTTATACACCATCAAACCTTTTTATTGCAATACAGGTATTATGTCCTCCAAACCCAAAGGAGTTGGAAAGGGCAACATTTATCCTGGATATGCGAGCTTTGTTAGGCGTGTAATCAAGATCACATTCCGGGTCAGGGAACTCGTAGTTTATAGTAGGAGGAACAAGGTTATTTTCAAGAGCAAGGCAGGTTACAGCAAGATCCATCGCTCCTGCTGCTCCCATAGGGTGCCCATAAATAGATTTTGTGGAAGAAATACTCACATTATAGGCATGTTCCCCCAGGACGTTTTTTATTGCTTTTGTTTCTGCTATGTCGTTTGTCTGAGTGGAGGAACCATGAGCATTAATATAATCCACATCCTGAGGTAAGATACCCGCGTCTGCAAGTGCAAGCCTCATAGCTCTTGAGGCCTGATCTGTTGTTGGCTCAGGGGAAATTATATGGTAAGCATCGGTTGTTCTTCCTGTTCCACAAATCTCTGCGTAAATGTGGGCTCCTCTTTTTAAGGCATGAGTTAGTTCTTCCAGAACAAGCACGCAGCTTCCCTCTCCCACTACAAACCCGTCTCTTTTTTTATCAAAAGGTCTACAGGCTTTTTCAGGTTCAGTATTTCTTTTTGACATGGCACCAAGCTTTCCCATTGTGGCGATAAAAGTTATTATTATTGGGGTTTCCACTCCTCCCGCCAAAATAACATCAGCTTCTCCTTCCCTTATTTTTTCAAAGGCACAGGCAATAGCTGTTGAAGATGCAGCACAGGCACCTGATAAGGTGATGCTTGCTCCTTTGAGGCCAAACTCAATACATATCTGTGCAACACAGGAGTCATTATAAAAAATAATGCTTAAAAGAGGACTTACTTTTTTTGGTCCTTTTTTTACAAGTATTGTATGTTGTTCTTCAGCAAATTCTCCTCCGGCTATTGCTGTACCCATAT
>DRTT01000090.1 GCA_011372105.1 Candidatus Aerophobota bacterium | reverse complement strand
TTTAGTTACAACCCAAAAATGTTTGATTATTGTAAATTTTTCTTTTATATAAAAGAAAATTATTGTAAGACCTATAACTTTGTGACTTTTTTCACTATAATATTATCATCAAAAATGACCTTGTCAAGTGTAAGGGTTGAAACTCATGTTTTCAGAATCTTTCCTTAGGCTGATTTTAACCTGAGAGTCTTAAAAAGCTAAAGGTTGTTAAGGTAGGATAGTGTTTTAAAAAAAAGGCTATTGAAGCGAAATTTTGCTTTTACTGATTTAACCAAAATGTGTGAAGCTTGACAGGGGAGAATTTTTTGTTAAATTTATATATGTGAAAAATCTAACAATTAGCAATTAACTTCTTGACAATATAATAAATTTAAATAAAAAATAATTTCATTAGTTTGTGAATAATCTCTCAAATATGAGCTTATATTTAGTATTTACCAGCAGATCACTTTGTAAAAAGTATCGTCACAGGGCAAGTTCGTAAATTTAAGCTATAGAAATGAGGAGGTTTTGATGACTTCCATTACTACTATAAGTGCCCGTAAATGGATAAGAAGTAGGATTAAAGAGGAAGAATATAAAAGATACATGAAAAAAGAAAGGGATTTTATAAATGATGAGCTTATATGGGAGAAGTTAAAGTCAAAAAGAAATCCTTCACCACAAGAGGTCCGAGCTATTCTTGATAAATCTCTCTCCTTGGAAACACTGGATCCTGATGAAACAGCTACTTTGTTAAATGTGAAAGATAAAAGTCTGTGGGAGGAGATATTTGCAGTAGCTGGAGAGGTGAAGAAAAAGGTCTACGATAATCGGATTGTAACCTTTGCTCCCTTGTACTGCAGTAACTTCTGTGTGAACAATTGTGTGTATTGTGCTTTTAGAAGGGACAATAGAGCAGAAAAAAGGAGAAGGTTAAGCCTTGAAGAGGTGAGAAGAGAAGTGGAAGTTCTTGCAGGTAAAATCGGGCATAAACGCCTTATTGTCGTGTATGGAGAGCACCCACTTTCTGATGTGAACTATATAGCAGATACTATAAAAACAATATATAGCGTTAAGGTGAAGACAAAAAGAGGACATGGGGAGATACGAAGAGTTAATGTTAATGCAGCTCCTATGTCCATAGAAGAACTCAAAATGTTAAAAGAGATTGGCATCGGAACATATCAGGTATTTCAGGAGACCTACCATCATGACACTTATAAAAAACTTCATCCAGAAGGAACAATAAAATCAAATTATCAGTGGAGACTTTATTCTCTTCACAGAGCCCTGGAGGCAGGTGTAGATGATGTTGCAATTGGTGCTTTGTTTGGTCTCTATGATTGGAGATTTGAGGTGATGGGACTTTTGTATCATGCGAGGGATTTGGAGGAACATTTTGGAATAGGCCCACATACAATTTCCTTCCCACGGCTGCAACCGGCAGTAAATACACCTTTTGTTCAAAAAGCAAAATACAAGGTCTCAGACGAAGACTTCAAGAAATTAATTGCTGTAATCAGGCTCTCTGTTCCTTATAGTGGTATGATTCTTACTGCGAGAGAACCGGCACACATTAGAAGAGAGGTTATACCTCTGGGAGTGACCCAGACAGATGCTTCTACAAAGATCGGTATCGGTGCTTACGATCAGAGAGATGAGGGACAGAAAGCAGAAAAACAACAATTTCTACTGGGAGATACAAGAAGCCTTGATGAGGTGATAAGAGAACTTGCTGAGAATGGCTACATCACCTCCTTTTGTACCGCTGGGTACAGGTGTGGAAGAACAGGTAGGTGTATTATGAATTTATTAAAACAGGGCAAGGAGAGATGGTTCTGTAAAGTAAATGCTGTCTTAACTTTTAGAGAATGGCTTGATGATTTTGCAAGTGAGAAAACCAGAAGGGTAGGGGAACAGCTTATAGAAAAGGAAATAGAAGAAATCAAGCAACAGAAACCTTCTTTTTACCCTAAATTTATGCAATACTACGAAAGAATTAAAAATGGAGAAAGAGACCTCTATTTCTGAGGATAAATTGATAGAGAAGCTAAATCAAGTTGCGGCTTTTGTGAAGAAAAAATATGGTATACACATACGCTTTGCAGAGATACTGGGAAAGAGGTGGTCATACATTGCGGGAGAAAAAGAGGATATTTTCATTTTACCATTAACCGAGCGCATCAAGGTAAACGAAAGATTTGGCTTAATAACAGATCGATGGGAAGAAATACCGGAGAGAGAAAGGAACAATCTTTTTTCGTTATTGCAGAGGATGTTAAAAGAAGATGAATAAAAAAGAGATTTTGTTCTACCTGAAAAGTCCAGACGCAGAAAAAGAGTTATTCCAAAAAGCAGATGAGGTAAGAAAAATATTCTGCGGGGATGAAGTCTATATAAGGGGTATAATAAATTTTTCCAACCACTGCTATAGAAATTGCCTTTACTGCGGATTGCGGAGAGATAACAGAAAAATAAAACGTTATAGAATGACACCTGAGGAGATAGTCAATGCTGCAAGAGAAATTGTAAATTCAGGGGTAAGCACCATTGTTCTTCAGAGTGGAGATGATTTTTATTATACAAGGGATATGATTTCCTGGATTATTCATAAGATTAAGCAGATGGGAGATGTTGCTGTTACATTATCTGTTGGAGAAAGACCTGTTGAGGACTATAAAGCATGGAAAGAAGCCGGGGCTGACAGATATTTGCTGAAACATGAAACAGCAAATCCGAAACTTTATGGAAAACTTCATCCTGGACAGAGTTTGAAAAGGAGAGTAAGACTGCTCAATGTGCTTAAGAAGATGGGTTACCAGATTGGTGCTGGAAATATAGTTGGGCTTCCTGGCCAGACCATTGAAGACTTAGCAGATGACCTCCTTTTTTTAAAGGATTTAGATGTTGATATGGCAGGAATTGGACCTTTTATTCCTCAAAAAGATACCCCTTTGGGTAATTTCCCAGGTGGTAGACTTACCTTAACACTGCGAGTTTTAGCTTTGGCCAGAATAATAACTCAAGATACACATCTTCCCGCCACAACTGCTCTTGCCACTTCAGACCCCGAAAATGGCTTGTTGATGGGTTTGAAAGTAGGTGCAAATGTTATCATGCCAGATTTTACTCCTGTCAACCACACAGAAAGATATCTTATTTACGATAATAAAGCGAAAGTAACTTTAAAAAAAGCCGAGGATACTATTTTAAAAGCAGGAAGGAAAATCTCTAAAAAGAGAGGAGATTCGTTAAAATGTACAGGACGCCAAAGGGGTTTCGTCTGCATATAGCTATCTTTGGTAGAAGAAATGTGGGAAAGTCATCTTTGTTGAATGTGTTAACCCAGCAAGATGTTTCTATTGTCTCGGATAAACCTGGCACGACCACTGATCCTGTAGAAAAACCAATGGAACTTTTGCCTATAGGTCCGGTTTTGTTCATTGATACTGCTGGATTAGATGATGTGGGTGCATTAGGAGAATTGAGGGCGAGAAAGAGTTACAAGGTTTTTGAGCGGGCCGATGTAATTCTTCTGGTTACAGAAGCAAATAGATGGGGGGAATATGAAGAGATTATTTTAGAAGAAGCCAGAAAAAGAAATACCCCCATCCTGGCTGTACTAAATAAGATAGATATTTTTCCTGATGGGAGGGTAAAAGAGAAATTAGAAAAAAGGAAAATTCCTTATGTGGAAACTTGCTGTTCCCTGCAGGGTAGCTGGGATACCACGGCAAAAGTTAAAAGAGAGATTATAAAATTATTGCCTGAGGACTGGATTGTTCAAAAGTCAATTCTTGGAGATATTGTCACGTCTGAAGATCTGGTTGTACTGGTTATACCTACAGATAAAGAAGCTCCAAAGGGAAGATTGATTTTGCCTCAGCAGCAGGTTATAAGAGATATTTTGGACAAGAAAGCTTTTTGCTTAATAGCTAATGAGAAAAACCTGCAGGAAGCACTGGATAGTTTAAATAAAAAACCAAAACTTATAATTACTGATTCTCAGGCGTTTAAACAAGTTTTTGATATTGTTCCTCCTGATATTCCTCTAACCAGTTTTTCCATTCTTTTTGCGCGCTTTAAAGGAGATTTAGATGAGCTTGTAAAAGGGGCTAAAAAAATTGATGAGCTGAAAGAAGGCGACAAAATCCTGATTTGTGAAGCATGCACTCATCATCCGATAGGTGATGATATTGGAAGGGTAAAAATTCCAAGATGGATTAACCAGAAAATAAAAGGAAAGATAAATTTTGATGTTTATACAGGACATGACTTCCCGGAGGATGTCAGACAATATAAACTTATCATCCATTGTGGTGCCTGTACATTAAACCGCAAAGAGATGCTGAGCAGAATATATGAGGCTAAGAGACAGGGTATCCCTATAACAAACTATGGAACAGCCATAGCTTATCTTCATGGGCAACTGGAAAGAGCAATTGGTCCTTTTCGATAAGTGTGGTTCATAATCTACAATTATCTTCTCCCTGCCAGATAAGTATCTTCTCCCCGGGGTGTCGGCAAATTCCATCTTGAAGATAAATCATCGTGGATTTCATGGACTCTTAGTCCTGTAACTTTACCTGCAGATGGCAGTTTGACATCTTTCAGGAAATGTCTTAAAATTTAGCAAATTAAAAAGAAGGAGGGAAAGGTATGGAGTGGTTTAAAGGTGGTCAAATTGAGGATATTATTTTTCTCCGGCTTGACTATGGAGATGATATTCACAAGTGCATTGAGGAGGTTGCGAGAAAAGAAGATATTCAAACAGGTGTGATAGTTTCTGGAATAGGGACTGTGGATAAAGCAAGAATGCACAGCATAACTCATACAGATTTTCCACCTCACGATGACCAATTTGTGGAGGTTTACGGACCAATTGAAGTTGCCGGTATTCACGGCGTGATTGCCGATTATAAGCCTCATATGCATTTTACATTTTATGATTACATTCACAGAGAAACAAAGGCAGGTCATCTTGAACCAGGGTGCAGGAGTCTTTACCTTTGCGAAATTGTCATTCTCAAGATAAAAGGCTCGCCTCTTACAAGAATTCCTCACCCTGAAAATAAGGTTATGCAACTTAAGAAAAAGGAGGAAGGAAAGTAAGGTCGTTTAAAGTTCCAGAGATTGTTGTTGTACCTATTATCAGCGGAAGCGAAGGTTATCTCAAATGGCTTGATCGTGAAGTTAGAGAGAAAGATTAGTTTTTAGTTAAATTTTTTACTTTTTCCTTAAAGCGGCAGAGAGCGCATATTTTGTCCGATGTTGTTGTAGGTTGCCCGCAGAGGGAGCAAGGAGAAAGGTGGGGAATTTTTATGGGGGAGAGAAGGGGGTAAATATTTTTTTGGAAATTAAAGTAAAAGCGAAGTTTTGTTCCAGGGGACTTTTGCTCGATTTTGTTAAATACCTGTTTGTAAAATATGGTGCTAACACCCGTTGAAAGGGGACATTCTTCTTTTGCATAGTCTATTTCCATAAGAAGGCAGTAAAGAAGGTTTTCTTTTTCCGTCATCCCAACAAGAGGCTTTACACGCCTGGCAAAGCCTTGTTTTTCTGGTAAAACAGGTGCTTGCCGGGAAAGAGAATCCACATCCCAGGAAAGGGTGTTTAAAAGAAGGGTTGCTACCTCATCATCTAAGTTGTGCCCTGTGGCTACACAATCATATCCTTTATCCAGTGCCACTTTATTGGTGTAATATCTTTTTATCAAACCACAGATTGAGCAGGGAGGCTGTCTTGTGAGTTTGTTTAATTCAGGTATTCCCTTTCCTTCAAAAATATCCTTGATATCAACAACATGAAGGGGTCTTTTTATCCTTTCGCTTAATTTTTTTGCTTTTTCATAAGATATCCTGGAGTAATTTCTCTCCTCTATTCCCAGATTGATGTACATGCCGTCTGTTGCATATCCAAGTCTTTCAAGTGCAAACCACAAGGCAAGACTGTCTTTTCCTCCTGATACTGCCACCATAATTTTATCTTTCCTTGTAAACATTCTCATTTTCTTTATTGTTCTTCCAATTTGTTTTTCATACCATAAAATAAAGCAATCTCTGCATAAAGAAAGATTGTGATGCGGAAGAAAAATAACCGCTTTTTTTGTTTTTCCCATATCCCTGCAGCGACGGCATTTCATGACTATCCACCTGAGATAGCGTTTATAATCTCCACCTCATCATTTTGCTCAATGTATTCATCCTCTGTTATAACCTCACCATTCTTTATTATAATGTTACTCTGGGGTTGAAGATTTAGTTTTTTAAGCAGATCTATCCCTCTCATTTTGGAGTCAAACTGGTAGACTTTATTTCCAACCTTCACTTTCATTTATCCACCTTTTTGCTATTTTTTGTATTTGTATTACTATTATACTCGGAAAAGGTTTGTTAACAAATATTCAATTTCTAATTCGGATATTCCTGGAAAGGAGTATTGTAATGGAAAATTCAAAATATTCTCTTAAAGCAGGAGATAATATCATTTTACTGGACAGGAAAAATAGAGAATATTACTTCAAGCTTTCTCCAGGGAAGACTATAGACCTCAGGGGAGGTAAAATTTTTCATGATGATATAATTGGCAAGGAGGAGGGGAGTAAAATTACCTCTTCAATAGGTGAGAATTTTTTTGTGTTCAGACCCACTTTAAGTCAATTTATTTTAAACATGCCAAGAAAAGGTCAGATTATATATCCCAAGGATATAGGGATTATTTTAATTTGGGCAGATGTTTTTCCCGGAGCAAAAGTTGTAGAAGGGGGGATAGGTTTTGCGGCTTTAAACATGGCTTTGCTGAGAGCGGTGGGTCAGGAGGGAAAGGTTATATCTTATGAAGTGAGGGAGGATTTTGCAGAGCAGGCCAGAAAAAATATTAGAACTTTTATGGGAGAGGTATCCAATTTAGAAATCAAGATAAAAGATATTTACCAGGGAATTGAGGAGAAAGAGGTTGACAGGGTTATTGTTGATGTCCCTGAACCCTGGAAGATTGTTCCTCATGTGGTAAAAGCTTTAAAAAAGGGAGGGATATTTTTAAGCTATCTTCCCACAATTATTCAGGTGAAAAGATTAGTTGAGGAAATGAGAAACAGCAAAGCATTCGCTGGGATCCAAACTATAGAGACTCTGGTTCGTTCCTGGAATGTGGAGGGGATGAGTGTAAGACCTGTTCACAGAATGGTTGCTCACACAGGATTTATAACCGTTGGCAGGAAGATAAACATTAATTTACCGGACTAATTTTTTACCTTTCCTCTCTTTTTTTAATTGAAAAAATTAGAATAAGGGACAGAAAAAGAGGAAGAGCAAGAATTCTCAAAGCATTGGAAAGACCTGTTTTATCTGCTATAATTCCTGTTATTCCTGGGGAAGTTGCTGATACAGTGTTGGCGAGGAAGAAAGTAAGGCCGTAGATTCCTCCTCTAAGGTGGGAAGGGGTTTTCTCTGCAAGATAGTCCTGCTGTGGTGCCCATACGCCAGAGTAGGAGAAGCCAAAAATTATAAGGGAGATGAGAATAAAAAAGTAATTGCGAAGGAAAGTTAAGATAATAATAGCAGGAGCTGCAATTCCCACAAAAATTAAAAGTGTAAGAAGAGAAGATATCCTGTCAGAAGCCTTACCACTTAAGATTGTCCCCAGAAAACCTCCTCCAATCACTATCAGAAAAAAGTAACCTGCAAGAGAAGGACTCATTGATTTCTCTTCTACAAGGTAGGTTGGAATAAAATTGATAAGTGCGGTATAACTTGCAATGAAGAAAATGTTGGCAATTAAGAAAAGCAAAAGAGGCAAAATGAGTTTTTCTTGAGGATTTTTTTCAGAAGGAGGTATTTTTTGTTCCTGTACCGTCAGGTCTTTTAAGAGCCTGAAAAATAAAGGTGCAAAGATAAAACCCGGAACAGAAAGTATTAAAAGGAGTCCTCTCCAGTTCAGAAAAAATTCAAGGAAAGAGGATATTACTCCTACCACTAAAAATGTCCCCACCCATCCCCAGAATTGAAAAATTCCAAGTGTGGTTCCTCTTTTTGAGGTGAAATTTGTGGATATGACAGCAATCATGGAAGGATGAAATGCGCTTATACCAACTCCCAGGAGCAAAAGTGCGAAAAAAAGTTGCCAGTAAGTTTTACTGATTGCACATAAAACAAGAGCCAGAGATCCAAGGAAAAATCCCCAGCTTAGTATAAACCTTCTTCCAGTTTTGTCACCAAGATAACCTGTTATAAGAGAGCCAAATGCTCCCATCAGGGTGTAGGAGGTAAGAAGAAGTCCTGACATTGAGTAATTTAATTTAAACTCGCTTTTTATGATAGGTAAAACAACAGGAATTATGACCCAGTACATATCATTAAAAGCATGACCCCAGAAGGAGGCTTTGAGAAGTATACGAGAGTTCCTGGATAGACAGTTGCTTTTTGTTATTCTTTTCATAAGTCTATTTTTTTCTCAAGCAAATCCAAGACCAAAGATGGAACTTTATCTCTTGTGGTTCTGGTAAGAAGGACGATTCTGTAGTTTTTACCATTTATTATTTTTTTGATCTCATCGGTAATTTTTTGAGGTAAGGTGGCAATTACTGTGCTGGAACTTTTAAGAGCCTCCTCAATTTTTTCTTTGAATTTTTCTGAAAAGATCTCCATTTTTCCTATTTCGTCAACAATTAAAATTTTCCCCTCTTTTAAGCCCTTTTCTAAAGCTGGCAGAGCAATATTTTCAAATTTCTCCACATCCACTCTGTATTTTCCCACCCTGCAGGAGGTGTTGAAATCTTTGTGAGCAAAAACCTCTTCTTTTCCATCAAGATTTCTCACCAAAAATCCCACTCTTTCCCCTTTTTCTCTTATCTCTTCCGTGTAAAATCCCTGACAGTTTTTAAGAAGCTTTATTATTTTTTTTATAGCGGTGGTTTTACCTGTTCCGGGAGGACCCTGAATAAGAATATTCATCTTCTCTCAAAAGAAGTTTTTTTATTCCTCTTATAGCCTGCCTTATTCTGTGTTTATTTTCTACAAGTGCGAATCTAACATACTCATCCCCGCAGCTCCCAAATCCAAGTCCCGGAGCTACTGCTACTTTTGCTTTTTTTAACATTAATTTGGAAAATTCCACCGAGCCCATTTTCCTGAATTTTTCGGGTATCCTTGCCCAGACAAACATTGTCCCTTTTGGTTTTTCCACCTCCCAGCCTATTCTGTTAAGTCCTTCTATAAGCACATCCCTTCTCTCCTTGTAAATCTCAACTATCTGAGTTACATACTCCTCACATTCGTTAAGAGCTATAATGGATGCTATTTGAATGGGCTGGAATATTCCATAGTCAAGGTAGCTTTTTATTCTTCTCAAGGCAAAAACCATATCTTTATTTCCCGCCACAAATCCCACTCTCCATCCTGGCATGCTGTAGGACTTTGACATGGAAAATATCTCAACACCCACCTCTTTTGCCCCTGGAACCTGTAGAAAACTTGGTGCTTTATAACCATCAAAAACAAGGTCAGCATAAGCAAAATCGTGAATTACCATTACATTATGTTCTACTGCAAAATCAACAATTTTTTTAAAGAAATCTATATCCACAACGCAGGTTGTAGGATTATGAGGAAAAGATATTATGAGCATTTTAGGATGAGGCCAGGTTTGTTTTGTTGCCTTTAGAAGTTCTTCAAAAAAATCTCCCTCAGGATAAAGAGGTATACTTCTTAAGTCGCCTCCTGCAATTACAACAGAGTAAGAGTGAATAGGATAAGTGGGATTGGGCACGAAAACAACATCCTCTGTTCCTATAGTTGCAAGGACAAGATGAGATAGACCTTCTTTTGCTCCTATTGTGACTATGGCCTCTGTTTCCGGGTCTATATCAACATTGAATTTTCTTTTATACCAGTTTGATATAGCCATTCTCAGCTTTGTAATGCCCCTTGAGGCAGAATAACGGTGATTGTGAGGTTTTTGTGAGGCCTCTATTAACTTTTCAACAATCTTTCTTGGAGTCGGGATATCAGGGTTTCCCATACCAAGGTCTATAATGTCCTCTCCCTCTCTTCTTGCCTTAAGTTTCATTTCATCTATGGTGGCAAATACATAGGGAGGAATTCTCTCTATCCTGGGAAATTTTTTCATATCTTTCTCCTCGTAGATTACAGAATTTTCTATTTAGACTAACCATAAATGTTTCCTTGTCAAGATTTGCAAAGTTTTTACAATAGGGAGCAGGATCTAAGTTAATTCCAAGGTTATTTCAAAGGAGGCCAGAATGTTTAAAAAGATGGTAGAGGGTGTTTTGTTATTTTCTCTTTCTCTTTTTCTTGCAAGTTCTTTGTTTGCAAAACAACCCTATCTTACAGCAAGCAAAATCTTAGGTGCACAGTTTCTTGTTGCAGGGGCAATTACCGAATTTGAAAGCAAGCAAAGTGGAGTGGGGGCAGGTGCTATAAGCTTTAAGGGAATAACAATTGGTGGTAAGAAATACATAGCTAAAATTGGGCTTGATTTAAGGATTTTTGATGTTAACACTTCTGAAATTATTGCTTCTGAAAATGTAACAGAACAGGTAGTTACAACAAAGCTTGTTCTTGGAGCCTACTACAAAGGTATTGCCTTTGGGAGTGAAAGTTTTAACAAAACTCCCATTGGACAGGCAACAAGGAAAGCTATAGAAAAGGCAGTAAAAATAATCTCTGAGAAGCTTGAGCCCGAACCCTGGCAGGGAAAAGTTGTTCTTGTTAAAAATAACCTTGTGTATATTAATGCAGGTTCCTCTATTGGAGTGAAGGAAGGATATGAATTTACAATATACAGTCCTGAGGAGGAGCTGGTTGACCCTGACACAGGACTTTCTCTTGGATTTATTGAAGAAAAAGTGGGTAAGGTAAAAGTTGTGAAGGTGAGTGAAAAATTTTCGGTGGCAAAAATTGTGGAAGGAAATGTTCCTAAGAGAGGAGATATAGTAAAACCTGCAGGTGGGGATGAGCAGCTTAAGGGATTGAAAAAGAGAATAGCTGTTGCAAGTTTTGAAAATAAGGTTGCCCATGTGTGGTGGAATGAGGAGGCATGGAAGATAGGGAGAGGTGTTCAGGATATGCTTATTACCGCTCTTGTAAAAAGCGGGAAATTTGTAGTTTTGGAAAGAGATGAGCTTGAAAAGGCAATAAAAGAACAAAAACTCTCTCAGAAAAAGGTTCCTCAACAGAAAGAAGCTTTGAATGTTTCCCAATCATTTAAAGTGGAGGGTGGATTTATTGTTGTGAGACAAAGAGGAGGAGAACTTTTCTTTGATGATTTTTCCTCGTATGGAACAGGTGAAGTTGCTCCCCTTGGATCGTGGACCCGGATAAAAGATCAGCCAGCTCATATAGAGGAGGGGATTCAGCCTGATGGCACGACAGGTAAAATATGTGTTATTGGAGGCGATCGATCGGGTATTTTTACTTCTGATAACTTCTCTGATGTAGTTCTGGAGGTAAACGCAAAACCAGGTAACTGGGGAAGAAGTGCAATATTTTTTAGAGTATCCTTTGATGGTTTGAAAGGTTATTATATTACAAGAAGTGAATTTTATGGAGGTCCGGTGGAGCTTTGGAAATTTGCTGGAAAGACATCTCAAAAAATAGCCCAGAGTACAGATATAAATATAAATCAGAAATGGGTATATTACAGGATAGAAGCCAAAAAAGGGCGTATAACTGTTTATCTTAACGGAAATAAGGTTATAGACATAGTAGATGATGACCCTTCTCTTTCTTCAGGAGGGATAGGTCTTGGAAGCAAGCAAGGAGTGATGTATTATGATAATGTGAGAGTTGGGTCTTAGAAAGGGTTAGATTTTATCTTATTCCAAGACCTCTGGGTTAACAAGATGTTTTGGTTTTTCCCCTTTAAATACAAGAATACAATCCTCTGCCACCATTTCTGCCATTTTCCCCCATGTCTCTTCAGTGTTGCTTGCAGTATGTGGTGTAAGTATCACATTTTCCATTTCTACAAGTTCCTTGCCGACCTCTGGTTCTCTCTCATATACATCCAGAGCTGCCCCTTTTATTTTCCCTGTTTTTAAGGCCCTTACAAGGGCCTTTTCATCTACAACCTTTCCTCTTGATGTATTTATAAGATAAGCTGTGTTTTTCATTAGAGAAAATTCTTTTTCTCCTATAAGATGGTATGTGCTATCATTTAAAGGTACATGTAGACTCACAAAATCTGAATTTACAAGAAGGTATTCTAAGCTTACTTTTTTTGCTCCTATTTTTTCAAGTTCCCTGTTTTCAGCGGCATCGGCATAAAGTATTTTCATATTAAATCCTATAGCTCTTTTTCCTACAGCTGTCCCAATTTTACCTGCTCCAATTATTCCCAGTGTCTTGCCGCTAACATCTCTTGTTTTTAGAGAAGGAGGGCTGGTTTTTGTAAAAAGCCCCTTTCTTACGAATCTGTCTGCCTCTAAAAGACGCCTTCCAAGAGCAAGGATTAAACACCAGGTCATATCAGCTACAGATTCTGTTGGAGCACCAGGTGTGCATGTTACATATATTTTTCTTTTTGTAGCCTCCTTCACATCTATATTGTCATAGCCTGCTCCAAATCTTGCTATAATTTTAAGGTTTGGTGCTGCGTCCATTACTTCCGCATCTATAATATCCTCAGCGCCACAACAAAGGGCATGTTTTCTTTTAATTTTTTCCATCAATTCCTTTTTGCTCAGAGGTTCACCTTTCTTGTTAATTTCCACATTAAAGAATTCTTCCAGCATTTTAATTCCTGACTCCGGGATATTAGGAGTTATTAAGATTTGCCATTTGCCAGGGTTCATTTTTTTCTCCCATTATTTGCTAAAGCCAATTTATTCCCATTAAAACGTTTTTGGCAGGTATCTCAGCTATAATCCATCAATACCTATTTCCAGAAGTTTGTCAAGAAATATAAATCGGAGTGTCAATTAAATTTTAAAATTTAATTGACAACTATACCACGGGCACTTGACAAAAAAATATTATGTGATAAAAATTAAAAAGACTTGAAGGGATCTTTGAGATAAGTTGAGATGAGATGAGGTGAGGACGAGGAACCCACCGTTTGCCTCACCTGTAACTTATAATTAACCGAGGTTTGCTTTTTTAAAAGTTTTTTGCGCGAATAGTAATTTTTCATTAAAAAGAGGAGAGGAGAAATGAAGAGAAAAGCAGTAAGAAGAGGAATAGGGTTTTTGGTAAGTTTTTGTTTTTTGTTTCTGGTTGTAGCAGGGGCCCTTTTTTCTGAGGAGAAAAAAGGAGGTATTATAAAGATAGGTTGTCTTTTTGCTTTAAGTGGTCCTGCAAGACACATTGGAGTTCCTTCAAAATATGTGGCAGAAATGGCAAGGGAGTATTTTGAAAAACAGGGTGGTATAGCAGGCAAGAGAATAGAACTTATTTTTGCTGACACCAAGGGTGAAAATTCTGTTGCTGTTACAGAATTTGAAAGACTTGTGTATAAAGAAAAAGTCAATGCAATTATTGGTCCCACCAGAACCAGCACTGCTATGGCTTTATTCCAGCCAATTGAAAGAGCTAAAATTCCTGTTGTCATGTGTGTGGGAGGAGATCCTCCTGTAGTTCCTGTCAAAAAATGGATATTTAAAACTCCCCAGCGAACAGAGACAGCTGTTAGAAAAATATACAGATACTTGAAGAAAAATAACATATATGAGGTTGCTATCATAACCTCCAAAGATGCTTTTGGTTCGGAGGGAAGGAAAAATCTTATAAGAGTTGCACAAGAGGAAGGCATAAAAATAGTTGCAGAAGAGTCTTTTGGAACACAGGATATAGATATGACCATTCAACTTAGAAAACTTGTTGCAACCCATGCCCGGGCAATAATATGCTGGACTATAGGGCCTGCAGGAGCAACAATTGCAAGAAATTTCAGGTCTATTGGCTCAAAAAAGCTTCTTGTTCAATGCCATGGTCAACCTGATCCCATTTACATAAAGCTTGCCGGGGATGCCGCAGAGGGTACTGTTATGCCTTCCACCAAAACTGTGGTTGCTTTTCAATTAAGGGAAGATGATCCTCAAAGAGAGGTTGTGCAAAACTTTGTCAGTGAGTATGAGAAAAAATACGCTCCTGTAAGCACTCATTCAGGTTACGCATGGGACGCATTTATGATAGTGGCAGGCGCTATTAAAAAAGCAGGAACAGATCCTGAGGATTTGCGCCAGGCTATTGAGAATACCAAAAACTATGTTGGAATATCCGGCATCTACAATATGTCAAAAGAAGATCATTGCGGACTGGGACTTGATTCTCTTGTTATGGTTACAGTTAAAGATGGCAAGTGGAAATTAGTTGATTATTAAAAATCATTTTTAAGGAGAGGATGAAATGGGAAATCATCTCAAAAGTGACATTATCTATTGGGAAAAGGAACTTGAAACTCTTCCTCGAGAAAAGATTGAGCAGATACAGCTTAAAAGACTTAAAGACATTGTAAGATATGTGTATAATTCAAATCCTCTCTATAAAAAGGAGCTTGATCTGCGAGGTATAAAGCCTGAGGACATAAGAAAGCTTGATGATGTTAGAATTCTCCCCTTTATGGATAAGAAAACTTTAAGAGATAATTACCCTTTTGGCTACCTTTGCGTGGATAAAAAAAAGATAAGAGAAATTCACATGTCTTCAGGTTTTACAGGAAAACCTGTAATGATGGTCTATTCTGATGAGGACATAGATCAGTGGGCAACTTGCATGGCAAGATGCTACAGGATGGCGGGAATAAAAGAGGGAGCAGTTATTCAGATTACGCCTTCTTTTGGTCTTTTTAATGGAGGTTTTGGATTTTACCATGGGGCAAGAAAAGCTGGTTTATTTGTTATTCCCACAGGACCCGGTAACACCCTGAGACAGATAAAACTTGCCAATGATCTGAAGACAGAGGTGATAACAGGTGTTGTTTCCTACGGGATAAGGATTATGGAGGTTATGAAGGAAAATAATTTGACCATCCCCTCCTTGAAGGTGGGGCTTTTTGGTGCGGAAGTTTTCTCGCAAGAGATGAAAAAAAGGCTTAGAAGTGGTTTGGGGATAGAAGTTTTTGATATTTACGGAATGACGGAAACAGGAGGAGTGGGAACGACTGGTATGGATTGTCCTTTTCATGAAGGAATACATGTCTGGGAGGATCATTACCTTGTAGAGGTTGTTAATCCACAGACAGGTGAACCTGTCTCTGATGGAGAGGAAGGGGAACTTGTTTTTACCTCTCTTACAAGAAAAGCATTTCCGGTAATAAGATTTCGAAGTGGTGATCTTTCCAGAATAAAGAGCAGAGAAAAATGTGAATGCGGAAGGACTCATCTTAGAATTGATTATATAAAGGGTAGAATTGACGATATGCTCATTGTAAAAGGGGTAAATTTTTTCCCGAGTCAGGTGGAAGAGGTCTTGATGTCAATTCCAGGGGTGAGAGAGCACTACCAGATAGTGGTTGAGGAGCAAAACGGGATAAAAAAAGCTACCTTAAATGTTGAAGCTGAGGAAGGGCTTGATGCCTCTTACATAGAGAAGAAAATAGAGGAGGCTCTTGGAATAACTTTAAAGAGCAGGCTTTTCAAACCCGGTCAGCTTGAAAGAAAACCGGGGAAAGCCGAGAGAGTTGTTTATCTAAAAAAAGATTAAGGCAATGAAAAATTGGTCCTTGATATTTTAATCCATGGTCTTGAGTGGGCAAGCATATATGCTACTATTGCAATAGGATTTTCCCTGATATTCAGTGCCAGCAGGATTATAAATCTGGCACAGGGGGAATTTGTTATGCTGGGAGGACTTATAGGGTTTTCACTTTACTCTACTCATCTACCTCTTTTTCTTATACCTTTTCTCTCAGCAGCAATTGTGGCCTCTGTGGGGATAGTTCTTGAAAGAGTAGCCATATCTCCTGCAAAAAGAGCCTCTCCTACCTCCCTTATTATAATAACCATAGCCCTCTCTGTAATATTAAGATCAACTGCTGCTCTGGTATGGGGACCACATACTTTCAGAATACCGAGCTTTTTTGCCCATCTTCCAGCAGGAACACAGATCTTATTTTTCGATCTCGATTACATTTTAATTGTTGGCTCCTGTTTTGTGTCTATTATTATCCTCGGTCTTTTTCTGAAAAAGACAAGACTGGGGAGAGCTCTTCGAGCCTGCTCAATGGATCCTACAGGGGCAAGGATAGTGGGAATTTCGCCAGAAAAAATGAGGATGCTCTCCTTTTCTATTTCTGCAGGTCTTGGTGGGATGGTGGGAGTTTTAATTGCTCCTGTTTTTTACGCAAATTCTGACCTTGGTCTGAATTTAGGAATTAAAGGTTTTTGTGCAGCTGTTCTTGGGGGAATGGGAAATATTCCGGGAGCTATTGTGGGTGGTTTCATAATAGGAATTTCAGAAGCTATGGGAGCCTCTTTTGCCTCTTCTTATAAGGATATCATAGCTCCTGTTCTTATGCTTTTTGTTCTTTATCTAAAACCTCGAGGAATTTTGGGAGGACGAAGTTGAGAAGGGACCTTAAAAAAGGTGTAATATTTGCGCTAATTGTGGTAACAGCCCCCTTTATTTTCAGATATGTTATCTTTTATCCTCTTGAACCTCTGTTAAGGGCTGGCTTTTTTGTTATGCTTGCGGTAAGTTTAAGTCTTGTGGTAGGCCTTGCAGGCCAGATATCCCTGGGACACGGTGCTTTTTTTGGGATTGGAGCCTACACAGCCGGTATAATGGCAACAAAATTAAATCTGCCCTTTTTTTTGACAATACCAATTGGGACTTTATCTGGAATTATAGCAGGATTTTTAATTGGTTATCCTGTGCTTAAATTAAAAAGTTATTATCTTGCTCTTGCAACTTTAATAATTGGTATAGCTACATATGAATTTTTTAAAGCAGCAGACAGTTTAACAGGGGGAGAAATGGGACTTTATAATCTTCCCAATATCCAGATAGGGAAAATTGAATTTTATTCTCCTTTCTCCCATTACTTTATTGTGTGGAGTTTTGCTTTGTTAACTGTTTTTTTTTGTGATTTTTTCTCCACATCACCTGTGGGAAAGAGGTTAAAAGCTCTTCATTCAGACGAGGAAGCGGCAGAGTGTGTTGGAATTGATGTTTTTGGTTTAAAGCTCAAAGTTTTTGTTTTCGCCTCAGCTATTGCTGCTTTTGCTGGAACTTTGTTTGCTCATTGTTCTTATGGAACAATATATCCTGGTGAATTCGATGTAGGTCTTTCTATTAAGATTATTACCATGGTGGTTTTAGGAGGAATGTACTCTGTTTATGGAGCTGCCATGGGCGCAGTGATTGTTTCTCTGGTTCCAGAGGTGATAAGAAGAATAGGGGATTTTTTTTACATGGATCTTACTCAGGTAACTCACATAAACGATATAATATTTGGAATTATACTTATTCTCTTTATGATATTTTCTCCTGAGGGTATTCTTGCAAAAAAGGAGGAAAAAAGTGCTTGAGGTTAAGGGAGTGTCTCGCTATTTTGGAGGACTTGTTGCTCTTGAGGACGTCTTTCTGGAGGTTAGAGAGGGAGAAATTGTTGGTCTTATGGGTCCTAATGGTGCGGGAAAAACCACTCTCTTTAACGTGATAACCAATCTTATTCCCCCAAGCAAAGGAGAGGTTTATTTTAAGGGAGAAAAAATCACAGGACTTGCTCCTCACGAGGTTACAAGAAAGGGTGTTGTTAGGACATTTCAAAATGTAAGAGTTTTTGAGCATCTAACTGTTTTGGAAAATGTGGAAGTGGCAGTGCCTGAGAATAACAGAACAGGTTTCTTACAGGTTATGTTTCCTTTTTTTAAGTTAAATTCTTTAAATGGCTTTATTGAAGAAAAGGCATACACTTATCTTAAGATTGTAGGACTTGCCCATCTTGCCAGGAAAAATTCCTCCTCCTTAACCTTCGGGCAACAAAGACTTTTGGGAATTGCGCGTGCTCTTGCCTGTGAGCCTGAGTTTCTTCTTTTTGATGAACCTTCTGCCGGGTTAAACAGACAGGAAATATCTGAGCTTTTAAAAGTTATAGAGAATATTCATCAAAGAGGAACCACAATCTTTATTATTGAGCATAATATTGGTATGCTTATGAGCCTTGCTCAGAGGATAATTGTGCTTGACAGAGGAAAAAAAATACTGGAAGGAACACCTGAAAGGATAAGAGAAGAAAAGAAAATTCTGGATATCTATTTTGGCAGGAGAGAAAAATGTTCTGTTTAGAAGTTGTGAGAGTTGAGGCAGGTTATGGAAAAATAAAAGTTTTAAAAGGGGTGAGTCTTTCTGTTCAAAAAGGAGGGATAGTTTTACTTGTCGGTCCCAATGGGGCAGGAAAAAGCACCCTGGCAAAAGTTATTATAGGGTTCCTCTCTCCTTTTAAAGGGAAGCTTCTATTTGAAAGAAAAAACATTCTGGGAATAACACCTGAAAAAGCATTCAGGATGGGTATAACGTTTGTTCCGGAGGAAAGGAACCTTTTCTGGGAAATGAGCGTGAGGGAAAATCTTTTGATGGGAGATATTTACGCAAAAAAATATGAACTTGAAGAAAGACTTGAAAAGATTTATAATATTTTTCCCTTTTTAAAAGAAAGAGAAAAACAGATAGCAGCAACTCTTTCTGGTGGAGAGCAACAGATACTTGCTGTTGCAAGGGCTCTTGTTAGCAATGTTAAATTACTTATACTGGATGAACCATGTAATGGGATGGCCGCTGGAGTTGTTGAAAGGTTATTTGAGGCTCTTTTGAAATTGAGAGAAAAAGGGGTTACAATTTTACTTATAGACCAGAATATGGAAGCTATTGAAATTGCTGATTATGCTTATGCAATGCGGACAGGAGAAATTATTGCTTGGGGAAGACCTGAGGATATTTTTTCTGAAAGTAACACGAAGATGCTTTTCTTAACTTAAAAATTCAGGAGAGAAACCTTATGAATGGAAAAAGTTTACTTTTAATGGGTAATGAGGCTATTGCGCAAGGTGCATATGAGGCTGGGGTAAAAGTTGCCTCAGCTTATCCTGGGACTCCAAGCACAGAAGTTATGGAGACTCTTGCCAAGTTTAAAAGCAGTGATATTTGGTGTGAGTGGGCTCCCAACGAAAAGGTGGCTCTGGAAGTAGCTGCTGGTGCCTCTCTTACTGGAGTAAGATCACTTGTTGCCATGAAACATGTGGGATTGAATGTAGCTGCTGACCCTCTTATGACTTTATCTTACATTGGTGTTGAGGGGGGACTTGTAGTGGTTGTTGCAGATGATCCCGGGATGCATTCCTCGCAAAATGAACAGGACACAAGAAATTATGCAAAGTTTGCAAAAATACCTTTACTTGAACCTTCTGACAGTCAGGAGGCAAGGGATTTTACAATTTTTGCTTTTGAACTTTCAGAAAAATTCAAGACGCCTGTCATTTTACGTAGCACAACGCGCATTTCTCATTGCAAGTCTCCTGTTAAAATTGGGGAGAGAAAGGATCTTCCAAGGATTGCCCACTTTAATAAAGATCCTAAAAGGTACGTCCCTGTTCCAGCATATGGGAGGGAAATGAGGGAAAAAGTGGAAGAAAGGCTTTTAAGGCTGAAGGAGTACTCCAACAGGTGTCCTTACAACAGGGTAATCAAGAGAGGGAAAGAACTGGGGATAATAACAGCAAGTATTTCCTTTCAATATGCCATGGAGGAATTTCCTTACGCTTCTGTGTTAAAACTTGGTTTATCTTACCCTTTTCCAGATGATCTTATAAAAGATTTTGCCTCACAGTGCGATAGAGTGATTGTAATAGAGGAGCTTGATGATTTTATTGAGGAGCATGTGAAAAGCCTTGGGATAAAAGCAGAGGGGAAAAAGTATTTCCCTGCAATAGGAGAGCTAAATCCTGACGGAGTTGCAGCAGGACGCAGAAAGATAAAAGGAGAAAAGGAACCCGAGAAGGAGGATGAAGGTGTTTCTCTTCCTGCAAGGCCTCCTGTTTTTTGCCCTGGTTGTCCTCACAGAGGCCTTTTCTATGCCCTTTCCAGGATAGATTGTATCGTGACAGGAGATATAGGATGTTACAGTCTGGGTGTATTTCCTCCCTATGAAAGAATGGATACCATCCTTTGTATGGGAGGAGGTATAACACTTGCTCATGGTATGGATAAGGCAGGATTGAGAGAGAAGCCTTTAATCGGGATAGTAGGAGATTCTACCTTTTTCCATTCTGGAATTACAGGACTTCTTGAG
>DRTT01000100.1 GCA_011372105.1 Candidatus Aerophobota bacterium | reverse complement strand
ATCTCTGCTGTTCTGTCCTTGGAGCAGTATCATCATAGTCAAGATTCACAGATATTTTCTTTCCTACTTTTCCTCTTGCATGAATTTGCAATTCCTGTTCAACTTCTGTGCTTGAGGAAGGTTCCTCCTCTCTTGCCTGAGAGGACAAATAGTTAAATCTTGTGTACTTTAAACCTATAACTTTTCTCCCCCTTATTGTAAGATGGGATTCTCCCGGTAAAGATGTATCTATTATCCCTTTTCTCAGAGAGAAGGATGTGAGGTTATTAAAATTGCCGGAAGAAAAATCAGTATTCAGGGAACAAGACCCATCAAAGATTCCCTCATCACTGAGAGAAAAGTTTAAGTTTTCACTGGAGGAGGGAAAGGCAGGTAGAAAAGCTTTTAAAAGGAATAACAGGATGAATAAAAAAGTAAAACATACCTCCTTTTTTCTCCTGTTCAATTCACAAACACCTTCTAACAAGATGTGATTTATCTTTGCCCATAATACAAAATAAAGGGAAAATGGCAAGAAACTTTATTTATTCAAGGCGAGCCTCAATTGACTTCAGATGAGCTTCAAGCCCTTCTTGAAGAGCAATTTTCTCTATATGTTCTTTCATCTTTAAAAGGGTATCCAGGGAAAGTTTCTGGTAGGATATTCTCTTAAGGAAGGTATCAACCGAAAGCCCTGATAAAAACCTTGCACTTCCACCTGTTGGTAAAATATGATTGCATCCTGTGAAATAGTCCCCTGCAGCAACAGGTGAAAAAGGACCAAGGAATACAGAGCCTGCATTTTTTATAAAAGGCAGAAGCTTTTCAGGGTCCCCTGTTATAATCTCAAGATGTTCAGGGGCAAATTTATTGGCAAAATTTACAGCTTCTTCTAAATTCTCTGCAAAAGAATAAAACTGTTCTTTTCAAGAGAGGAGAGAATTATCTTTTTTCTTTTGCAAGAATTTGCCTCCCTTCCCAATCTCTCCCACACATCAAAGGCAAGCTTTCGTGAGGTTGTAACAAGGACACTGAAGGATGCCTCATCATGTTCTGCTTGAGATAGCATATCCCATACAATATAATCCGGGGGAGCAGAATTATCTGCTATGATTAAAACCTCGCTTGGTCCTGCAGGACAGTCAATACCAATCTCTCCAAGACTTGCAAGATAAGCCTTTGCACAGGTAACATATATGTTGCCGGGTCCTGCTATAAGGTCCACCCTGGGGAAGGTAGAGGTTCCAAAGGCAAGAGCAGCAACAGCCTGCGCTCCTCCTCCCTTAACAATCAAATCAGCACCTGCAAGGTGAGCTGCAACCACAACTTCAGGTAAGATTTCCCCTCCAGATGAGGGAGGACTGCAAACAACAACTTCCTTAACACCTGCAAGTTTTGCAGGAATACATCCCATTACTGCAGTGGAAGGATAGCTTGCTTTTCCTCCAGGGACATATATTGCAGCTTTCTCTACAGGAGAGAAAAACTCTCCCAGGGTATAATCACCGTATTTTTCACCTTTACAGGACCAGTTTTTTCTTCTCTCAAGCTGATTTTGATGAAAGAACCTCACCTGCTGACACATTCTTTTAAGAGAGGAGACCAAAGAAGAAGGAAGATTTCTGTAGGCTTTTTTAACCTCATCATCTGTTAAAATCAAAGAGTCAGAGGAAAGTCTCACACCATCAAATTTCTCGGTAAATTCCAAAAAAGCCTCATCTCCCCTATCTTTTACCTCATTCACTATGGAAATTACGCGGGGAAGGACTTTTTCAAACTGAAGAAAAGACCTTTTTATGAGATTTTCGTATTCCTTCTCACCAATATCTTTTATCTTTACAGGTTTTCTCAAAAAATCCTCCTTAAACTTTCTCTGAAAAAACCTTCTCAATCTCTCCCAGAGCATATCCTCTTTCAGCCTGAACTATCCTGACAGGTAAAATTTTCCCCTTAATTTTGTCAAGACTCTCTTTACAGGAGGTTATAAGAACCTTTATATAATTATGGGTGTACCCTGCAGGGTAACCTGTCTTTAAATCGGGTTTGCTTTCTACCAGCACAGGTAAAGTTTTTCCTGTAAATTTTTTTATAAATTCCTTTGAGGTATCAAGAAAAGTCTCTCTTAAAATTCTGCTTCTTTCTTTTTTCACACTTTCTCTGACCTTTCCCTTCATTCTGGAAGCAGGGGTCTCGGGACGAGGAGAAAAGCGAAAGACGTGCAATCTGTGAAATCCTGCATCCTTCACAAATTGCAAAGTCCTCTGAAAATTTTCCTCCTTTTCCCCGGGAAAACCAACTATGACATCACCTGTTATTCCAATCTCAGGTATCCTCTTCCTGAACTTTTCTATAAGACTTTTAAGCCATGATGTGGTGTAGCCTCTTCCCATTCTTTTTAAAATTTCATCATCCCCACTTTGAAAGGAAAGATGAAGGTGAGGACAGATAAGCTCTGTTCCTGCCATAAGTTCCAAAAGTCCCTCCGGGATAAGATGGGGCTCAAGAGAGCTAAGTCTTATCCTCACATCCTCGCTCAAAAAGGGCAAAATTTTCTCCAGAAGTAAGACAAGAGAAGAATTAAAATCCTTCCCGTATAAGGCAAGGTTAACACCTGTTAAAACAATCTCTCTGTAACCTGCAGCATAAAGATTTTTAATTTCTGAAATAATCTCCTCAGGTTTTCTGCTCCTTATCTTTTTACCTCTCACATAGGGAATCCTGCAGTAGGTGCAAAATCTGTCACATCCATCCTCCACCTTAACAAAAGCCCTATCATGAGAAAAAAACCTATGAATTGTAAAATCACCATTAAGCTGCACTTCTGGCAAAAGGATTTTCTCTATCCTGAGCTTGTCAATATTTCTTACAATCTTAACCTCAGGATATTTATTTTTTATTTTACAGGATTCTGCCTCCACAAAGCATCCTGTTACATATATTTTAGCCAGCTTATTTTTTAAAAGGGCTTTTTTTACAGCCTGCATTGACTTTTTGTCAGCTTCCTCTGTCACACTGCAGGTATTCACAATGTAGACATCAGCCAGGGAGGAGAAAGGAACAACCTCAAATCCAGCTCTTTCAAGCCTTTCCCTCATAAGTTGTGTCTCATACTGGTTAACCTTGCATCCAATTGTTGCAAAAGCTACCCTTGGCATCTTACCTCTGTTTTAATGTTTTAAAAATGGCAGGATTATCCAAAAAGACTTTTAACTTTTTTAAAAAACTCCTTCATCCGGGGATGATTTCTCTCCCTACCAAGCTCATCAAATCTTTTAAGAAGCTGTTTTTGTTCAGAGGTAAGATTAACAGGAGTCTCAACAATAACTCTGACAAACTGATCACCTCTTCCAGGTAAGTTAAGGTGAGGGATTCCCTTTCCTCTCAAACGGAATATTTTACCACTCTGGGTTCCCGCAGGTATTTTAAGCTTCACCTTACCATCAATAGTAGGAACTGATATCTCCCCTCCTAATGCAGCAAGAGCAAAACTTATTGGAACCTCAACCACCACATCATCTCCTTCCCTTGAAAAAACAGGGTGAGGCCTCACCTTTATTTTTACAAAAAGATCCCCTCTCTCTCCCCCTTCAATTCCTGCCTCTCCCTCTCCCCTCAATCTCAGGATGGTCCCATCATCAACGCCAGGTGGAACCCTCACTACTATTTTTCTTGTCTTCCTGACTCTTCCTGTGCCATGACAGGTGCGACAGGGTCTTCTTATAATTGTTCCCCTTCCCTGGCAGTGAGTGCAGGTGCGAGTGAAAGAGAAAAACCCTTGCCTTGTCTGGATATAACCTGTTCCTCCACATGTAGGACAGGATTCCGGATGATAACCGGGTTCTGTTCCCTCTCCACCACACCTGTCACACACCTCATACCGTGTAACCGAAATTTCCTTCTCACTTCCTCTCACTGCCTCCTCAAAATCTACCTCCAGAGTATACTGAAGAGAGGCTCCTTTCTGAGCTCTTTTCCTGCGCGTTGCCGTGGTTCTCCCAAAAAAGTCTCCAAATATACTATCACCAAATATATCCTCTCCTCCAAAAACTTCCTCAAATATCTTAAAGGGGTCAAAGTCAAAACCAAATCCGCCTCCCTCCGCACCTGCACCAACTCCTGCCTCAAGACCAGCATGACCATACTGGTCATAAATTCTTCTTTTTTCAGGATCAGACAGAACCTTATAAGCCTCGGCAATCTCCTTAAACTTTTCCTCTGCTTCCTTTGGATTATCAGGGTTTCTATCTGGATGATACTTTATAGCAAGGCGCCTGTAGGCCTTTTTTATCTCTTCAGGAGAGGCATCCCTTGGTACCCCTAAAATCTCATAGTAATCTCTCTTTGCCACTTCCTGTCACCATATCATTATCAAAAGCTTACTCTTCTACCCTGTAATCAGCATCAGTTATATCTTCGTCTTTTCCCTTTTTACCTTCTTCCTTTTGCTTGAAGCCGGTCGCAGCACCTTCCTGCCCCTGTCCTTGAGAAGTCTTTTGATAAAGAGCCTGCCCAAGCTTCTGAGCCACCTGACTTAACTTTGTTATCTTATCCCTGATCTCCTGTGTATTTTCACCCTGCATACTCCGTCTTAAATCCTCAATGGCATCCTGGATTTCTTTTCTTTCTGCCTCACTTAACTTATCTCCATATTCCCTTAAAGCTTTTTCTACATCGTAGATAATGCTATCTGCCTGATTCCTCGCCTCCACAAGTTCTCTTCTTCTTCTGTCCTCCTCTGCGTGTTCCTGAGCTTCACGAATCATTCTCTCTCTTTCCTCCTCAGAAAGAGCACCTGTATCCCTTATGGTGATACTCTGCTCCCTTCCTGTGGCCTTATCCTTTGCACTGACGTGAAGAATACCATTTGCATCTATATCAAAGGTGACCTCTATCTGAGGAACACCACGAGGTGCAGGAGGAATTCCTGTAAGCTGAAATCTCCCGAGAGTCCTGTTGTCTTTTGCCATAGGTCTTTCTCCCTGGAGAACATGAATGTCGACAGCTGTCTGATTATCCTCGGCAGTTGTGAATATCTTGCTAACCCTTGTTGGAATAGTTGTATTTCTTTCAATTAACTTGGTGAAAACACCACCAAGAGTTTCAATACCAAGAGACAAAGGTGTAACATCAAGAAGGAGTATATCCTTAACCTCTCCTGCAAGAACTCCTCCCTGAATAGCAGCACCTATTGCCACAACCTCATCTGGATTAACTCCTTTATGAGGTTCCTTTCCAAAAAATTCTTTAACCTTTTGCTGGACTTTAGGCATTCTGGTCTGGCCACCTACAAGAATCACCTCGTCTATATCAGAGGGCTTAAGCTTTGCATCAGCAAGAGCCTGACGACATGGCTCAAGAGTTCTCTCAATTAAATCCTCTGTCAGCTGTTCAAGTTTTGACCTTGTTAAGGTTATATTAAGGTGCTTTGGTCCTGACTGATCAGCAGTTATAAATGGGAGATTTATCTGCGTCTCCATTGTAGAGGAGAGTTCACACTTAGCCTTTTCCGCAGCCTCCTTTAATCTCTGAAGAGCCATTCTGTCTTTGCGAAGATCTATCCCATGTTCTTTCTGGAAATTGTCGGCTATCCAGTCTATAATTCTCTGGTCAAAATCATCTCCTCCAAGATAGGTATCACCATTTGTAGCAAGAACCTCTATCACATTGTCTCCAACCTCAAGAATGGAAATATCAAAAGTTCCTCCTCCAAGATCATAAACAGCTATTTTTTTCTCTCCCTTTTTGTCAAGTCCATAAGCCATAGCTGCGGCAGTTGGCTCGTTAATTATACGCTCCACCTTAAGCCCTGCTATTGCTCCTGCATCCTTTGTAGCCTGACGCTGAGCATCATTAAAGTAGGCGGGCACAGTTATTACCGCTCTTGTAACCTCTTCTCCAAGATAGTCTTCTGCAATCTGCTTCATCTTCTGCAGAATTCTTGCAGAGATTTCCTGAGGCAAAAATATACCCCTGTTAACTTTAACTGCGGCTCTTCCCTGGGAATCCGGCACTATCTTGTAGGAGACTCTCTTTTGGGCCTCCTTAACCGCATCCTCCTCGTATCTTCTTCCTATAATCCTTTTAACAGAATAAATGGTATTTTCAGGGTTGGTTATAGCCTGCCTTTTGGCGGGTCCACCAACAAGCATCTCCCCTTTTTCAGTAAAAGCCACAACCGAAGGAGTTGTTCGTGAGCCCTCCTGATTGGGGATTACCTTGGGCTCACCCCCCTCCATAACCGCAACACAGGAATTTGTGGTGCCAAGATCTATACCAATTATTTTATTGCTAACTTTCCTTGCCATTGGTTACCTCCTTAAGACTATTTGGAAGTTTTTTAAGATTCTGACCCCTCCTCCTTCCCTTGGGAAGGTTCAGGAAAGTCAGAATCCGGGGAAGTTTTTTTTCTTTTGTTAACTTTAACCATAGCAGGACGCAACACCTTATCCTTAAACTTATAACCCTTGCGCATTTCTTCTACCACAATATTGTCAGGATGTTCATCTGATTCTATCCTCATAATTGCCTCGTGAAGGTGAGGGTCAAATTCCTCACCTTCAGCAGATATTTCCTCAATACCCTTTTTTTTCAAAATCTGCCTGAAATGGTCATAGACCATTTTAATTCCTTCAAGAAGAGAGGAAAAATCCTGGGAAACCTTAGCAGAATCAATAGCTCTTTCAAGATCGTCAAGAACAGGCAAAAATTCCTTTATTAAATCCTCTATGGCCCAGTTCACAATTTGCTGTCTTTCCTTAACCATTCTTTTCTTGTAATTTTCAAATTCTGCCTTTAACCTCTTCAAATGATCAAGATACTCCTCTGCCTCCTTATCCGAGGCCTCTGCCTCTCTTTTTACCTCTTCAAATTTATTTTTCAAAGAGGAAAGCTCCTCTTTTAATTTCTTTATCATTTCCTCCTTCAAAGAAAGCTCCTTTTGTGCTTCAAGATACTTGTTTTTGTAACTTACTCTTTTACCCTCACTCATGGCTTTTTAACCTCACTGCAAATTAAGCTAAGTTTAATTCTTAGAAAAAAAGTGGGTAAAGTCAAGCTTAAAAGTTGGCTTGACAAAGCTTTCTCTTTTATTATGGTAGGATGAAGAAAATGATAGAGGCAAGATTTTACAAAAAGCTTGAAGAAAAAAAGGTAAACTGTCTCTTATGCCCTCATCAGTGCATTATCAACTCTGGTAAAAGAGGGATATGTGGAGTGAGGGAAAACAGAGATGGTGTTCTTTTTTCACTTGTCTATGGAAAGGCTGTATCCTGGGGAGTCGACCCTATTGAAAAAAAACCACTTTACCACTTTTTACCAGGAGAGGATGCTTTTTCTTTTGCTACAGGAGGATGCAACTTAAGCTGCCTCAACTGTCAAAACTATACCATATCACAACTGCCCAAAAAAAGTAGAGAAATTCCAGGAGAAAACATATCTCCAGAAAAGATACTAAAACTTACAAAAAAAGGGGGCGCAAAAATCATTGCCTATACTTATACAGAACCCACCATTTTCTACGAGTATGCCTTTGATACCTGCAGACTTTCTCATCAGGAGGGTATAAAAAATGTATTCGTCACCAATGGTTACATTATGCCCTCTGCGCTTGAGGAAATATCTCCCTTCCTTGATGGAGCCAATGTTGATCTTAAGTCAATTAAAGAGGAATTTTACAGGAAAATATGTGGCGCAAGGCTTGAACCTGTCCTTGACACCATAAAACTTATGAAAAAATTAGGAATATGGGTGGAGGTAACCACCCTTGTTATACCGGGGTTAAATGATACAGATGAGGAATTTAAGGCTATAGCAGAATTTATAGCAAGTATTGATGAGGGTATTCCCTGGCATGTTTCCCGGTTTTATCCTGCTTATAAAATGCAACACTATCCTCCAACACCTGTTGAAACTTTAAAAAAAGCAATAAAAATAGGTAAAAAGGTGGGCTTAAAATACATCTACATTGGTAATGTACCAGGAGAGGAAACTGAAAATACTTTCTGTCCAAATTGCGGGAAAATTATAATAAAAAGAAGCGGCTTTCGGGTTGAAAGGGTGGATATAAAAGAGGGAAGATGTAGATTCTGTAAAACAGAAATAGAAGGAGTTTGGGAGTAGAAAAATGGAAAAATATACAGTGTACATCGGCCTTGAAGTGCATGTGGAGCTTTCCACACAAAGTAAACTTTTCTGTGGATGCAAAACAAAGTTCGGTGCTCCTCCCAATACTCAAACCTGTCCTGTTTGTCTTGGACTTCCCGGAGTTTTACCTGTTATAAACAAAAAGGCAGTGGACTTTGCGATAATTACCGCTCTTGCTTTAAATTCCCAAATAAACAAAAATTGTCGCTTTGCAAGGAAAAATTACTACTACCCGGATCTTCCCAAAAATTATCAGATATCCCAGTATGAGGAGCCTCTTGCCACCGGCGGGTGGGTGGAGATTAATATAAATGGAAAAGTTAAAAAAATAGGAATCCAGAGAATACATCTTGAAGAAGATGCAGGAAAACTTATCCACGGAGAAACTGAAAAGGACAAAGACTCAAGTTTTGTTGATTACAATAGAGCAGGGATACCTCTTATAGAGATAGTCTCAAAACCTGAGATTAGTTCCCCGGAGGAAGCCCATGAATACCTTGTTAACCTGCGCCGGATACTGCGTTATCTTGGTGTAAGTGACTGTAATATGGAAGAGGGTTCCTTACGGTGTGATGCTAATATTTCACTTGGGAAAGAGGGGAAGATGGGAACCAAAACAGAACTTAAGAATATGAATTCATTTAAGGAAATAAGGGAAGGACTTAAGGCAGAGATAAAAAGGCAGGCAGAGCTTCTTGCAAAAGGGGAAAAAATTGTGCAGGAGACAAGATACTGGGACCCCAAGAAAAAGAAAACCTTCAGTATGAGAGGAAAAGAAGAAGCCCATGACTACAGGTATTTCCCGGAACCTGATCTTCCTCCCCTTTTAATAGATGATAACTGGATAGAAAGGTTAAAGTCAACTCTGCCCGAGCTTCCCCAAAAAAGATTTAAACGCTTTGTCAGACAATATGGACTTCCTGAATATGACGCAAAGGTACTTACTGAATCAAGGGAAATAGCAGACTATTTTGAGGAATGTGTAAAATTTTTCCCAAAACCAAAGGTGGTGAGCAACTGGATAATGGGGGATTTCATGAGGCTTATAAAACAGGAAAGAAAAGAGCAAATTAAAATAAGCCCTGCTGCAACCTGCGAACTTCTCTCAGAGATAGAAAAAGGAACCTTAAGCATAAATATGGCAAAACAGGTAATGGAGGAGATGTTTAAAACAGGTAAGGGGGCATTTCAAATAATAGAGGAGAAGGGATTAAGACAGATAAGCGATGAGAAAAGCCTTGAAGAGGTAGCAAAAGAGGTGATAAAAGAAAATCCAAAAGCGGTAAACGATTGGAAAAAAGGTAAATCTCAGGCTATGAAGTTTCTTGTGGGTCAGATGATGAGAAAAACAAAAGGAAAAGCCAACCCTCAACTTGCAAACAAACTGATTGAGAAAAAACTAAGGGAAATTTCGGAGGAAACTTTATGAAAAAGGATTTTATCTCTATCTGGGACTTAACACCTCAGGAAATATACGACATTTTCAATTTAACAGAAAAACTTAAGGAAAACTTTTCCTCACAACCTTTAAAAGGGAAAAGTATTGCTTTAATCTTTGAAAAACCCTCGACAAGAACAAGACTCTCCTTTGAGGTGGGAGCTTACCAGCTTGGGGCTTTCCCTATTTTCTTATCTTTAAAAGACATTCATCTTGGAAAAAACGAGAGCTTGGAAGATACGGCAAGAGTAATGTCAAGATATGTTCAGGCAGTTGTTATAAGGACCTTTGAACAGGAAAAAGTGGAAAGGTTTGCTTTAAACTCCTCTGTCCCTGTAATAAATGCTCTCACTGATTTTCTGCATCCCTGTCAGGCACTTTCTGACTATTACACTCTCTGGAAAAAAGGGAAGCTCAACGAAGATATAAAATTTGCCTATGTTGGAGATGGAAACAATGTCTGTCATTCTCTAATATTAGGAGCTGCAAAACTTGGAATTCAGATGGTGGTTGCAACTCCCGAGGAATACAGACCCCACCCTCTTATTCTTGAAAAGATAAAAGGGACCAAAATAAGAATAATTACAAGTCCCGAGGAAGCAGTAAAAGATGCTGACATTGTTTACACTGATGTATGGGTTAGCATGGGAAAAGAGGAGGAAAAAGAAAAGAGAGAAAAAATTTTCAAGCCCTATCAAATAAACACCTCGCTTTTATCACTTGCTAAAAAAGATGCTCTTGTTATGCACTGTCTTCCTGCACACAGGGGTGAAGAAATAACGGACGAGGTTATTGATAGCAAAAACAGCATCGTATGGGAACAGGCAGAAAACAGACTCCACACTCAGAAAGCCCTTCTTGTTAAACTTTTAGGATAAAATGAAACCTGTGCTTTCTCATCCCTGGCAGGTAACTCTTGAAGAAGCTTTAAACATTCAGGAGGAGTTGAGAAAGAAAATCTGTCTTCAAGGAAGATTAAATTTAAGTAAAATAGGGAAAATAGGAGCAGTGGACGTAGCTTATAAAAATGAGAAGGCAATAGCGGGAGTTTGCGTTTTTAGTTACCCTGACCTGAGGATAACAAAGGAAAGCTTCTCTATAAGAGAGGTCAATTTCCCTTATATTCCAGGATTTTTATCCTTCAGAGAGGGACCCTGTATTATTGAGGCTCTGGAGAAAATAGATGAAGATGTTGATATATTGCTCTTTGATGGACAGGGAATAGCTCATCCACGAAGAATGGGTATTGCCACACATCTTGGTATATACTTTGGAATTGCCTCCGTTGGGTGTGCAAAAAAAAGACTTTCGGGAAATCACGAACCTTTAGAAAACAAGGAAGGTGTTATAAAGCCCCTTTACGATGGAGGAGAAATGATAGGTTATGCTGTGAGGGTAAAAAAGAACACCCGCCCTTTGTATATCTCACCGGGTAATTTAATTGATTTTGAAACCGCATTGAAAGTTATAATATCTGTTTGCAGAGGTTACAAAATTCCCGAGCCTTTGCGTATTGCACATATCTTTGTAAATAAATTAAAAAAGGTGGTGTAAGAAATGAGAAAAAATAAAAAAATAGTTCTTGCTTACTCAGGAGGGCTTGATACGTCAGTTATACTTCACTGGCTGAAAGAAAAACACAATGCTGAGGTTATAACATTTACCGCGGACCTTGGTCAGGGAGAGATACTGGAGAAGATAAAAGAAAAAGCAGAAAAAACAGGTGCAATTCGTGCTTATGTTAAAGACTTAAAAGAGGAGTTTGCAAGGGATTACATCCTTCCTGCCTTAAAAGCAGGAGCTCTTTATGAGGGAAAATATCCCCTTGCAACTGCCCTTGCAAGACCCCTTATTGCAAAAGAACTTGTAAAAATAGCAGAAAAGGAAGGGGCAGAAGCTATTGCCCATGGATGCACGGGAAAAGGTAACGATCAGGTGAGATTTGAGGTTACAGCAAGAGCACTAAACCCTGAAATTGAAATTATTGCTCCTGTGAGAGAATGGGAATTTACCTCCAGAGAAGAGGAAATAGAATATGCAAAGAAAAACAAAATTCCTGTAGAAATAAAAAAAAGTTCCCCTTACTCAATTGACCGCAATCTCTGGGGGATAAGCATAGAGTGTGGACCTCTTGAGGACCCCTGGCAAGAGCCACCTTCAGATAGTTTTCAAATTACAAAGCATCTGGAGGAGACTCCAGATAAGCCTTCTTATCTTGAGATTGAATTTGAAAAAGGTGTGCCTGTGGGAATAAACGGAGAAAAATATCCTCTTGTAAAACTTATAGAAACCTTAAATAAGGTGGGGGGAGAAAATGGCGTTGGAAGAATTGACATGATGGAAAACAGACTCGTGGGGATAAAGTCAAGAGAGGTATATGAGGCACCTGCTGCAACAATCCTCCACAAAGCCCACAGAGAGCTTGAGAGCCTCACTCTTGACAGAGAAACTTTTCACTTTAAGCCACTAATTTCCCAAAAATACGCAGAAATTATTTACTATGGGCTGTGGTATTCACCTTTGCGCGAGGCTATGGACAGGTTTATTGAGGAAACCCAGAAATATGTTACAGGATGTGTCAGGGTGAAACTTTTTAAAGGCTTATGCGAAGTTGTGGGAAGAAAATCCCCTTTCTCTCTCTATGACACAAAGCTTGCCACATACACCAAAGAAGACATATTTGACCAGAAGGCATCTTCAGGTTTTATAAAAATATGGGGACTTCCTGTTGTAACTTTTGCAAATATGAGGAGGAAGAAATGATTCCTCGCTACACCTTACCTGAGATGGGAAAGATATGGGAAGAGGAGGAAAAATTTAAAATATGGCTTGAGATAGAAATTCTTGCATGTGAGGCCTGGGCAAAACTTGGAAAAATCCCCCCTGAGGACTTAAAAGAAATTAAGACAAGGGCAAGGTTTGATATAGAAAAAATAAAGGAAATAGAAAAAGAGGTAAGACATGATGTTATAGCCTTCTTAATTAACCTTTCAGAAAATATTGGACCTTCCTCAAGATATATCCATCTTGGTCTTACTTCTTCAGATATTTTAGATACCGCTCTTGCTGTCCAGATCAAAAGAGCATCCCAGATAATTATAAAAGACCTGGAAAGGCTCCTTGAAGTTTTAAAAGAAAAGGCTCTTTTGTATAAAGATGTAGTTATGATGGGAAGAACCCACGGAGTTCATGCCGAACCTATAACCCTTGGATTAAAATTTACCCTCTGGTATGAAGAAATAAAAAGAAACCTTGAGAGGGTAAAAAGAGCAGCAGAGGATATAGCCTATGGAAAAATATCAGGAGCAGTTGGAACTTATGCTCATCTTAATCCAGAGGTGGAAAAGTGGGTATGTGAAAAACTCGGACTTAAACCCTGCCCTGTATCAAATCAAATAGTTCAAAGAGACAGACATGCTTTTTACCTTGCAACTCTTGCTATCCTTGCCTCCTCTCTTGAGAAGTTCTGCGTGGAAATAAGAGGACTTCACCGAACAGAAATAAGAGAGATAGAAGAGGGGTTTGGTAAAAAGCAAAGAGGTTCCTCCGCTATGCCTCATAAAAAAAATCCTATAATCTGTGAAAGAATCTGTGGCCTTGCAAGACTTTTAAGGTCCAATCTTCAGGCCTCTCTTGAAAATATTGCTCTCTGGGGAGAGAGAGATATATCTCACTCCTCCTGTGAAAGAGTTATTTTTCCTGACTCAACAATTCTTATAGATTACATGTTAAAAAAATTTACTCAGGTTATGGAGAATCTGCGTGTTTATCCTGAAAATATGGAGAAAAATCTCAAACTCTCAAGGGGGATTTTCTTTTCCCAAAGGATAATGCTTAAACTTGTGGAAAAGGGGCTTTCCCGGGACAGAGCTTATGAGATTGTTCAAAAAAATGCCATGAGGGTATGGGAGGAGGAAAAGGATTTCAAGGAAACTATTCTGAAAGACCCTGAAATTGGAAGATATCTTAAAAAAGAGGAAATAGAAGAGCTTTTTGATATAAAATATTATCTAAGGTATGTTGATAAAATCATGGAGAGAGTGGGGATAAACTAAAATGGCAAAGATAATACATCCCAGAGCTGTAATAAGCCCAAAAGCTGAGATAGCAGATGGGGTCAAAATAGGCCCCTATTCTATTATTGGAGACAATGTAAAAATAGATGAGGGAACAGAAATTGGGTCCGGAGTTTTAATTGAAGGATGGACAAAGATAGGTAAAGGGTGTAAAATACTCCACGGAGCAGTAATAGGGACCCCTCCCCAGGATTCAAAATACAAAGGAGAAAAAAGCTTTGTGGAAATTGGAGATAATAACCTTATAAGAGAGTATGTAACAATTCACAGAGGAACAGAAAAAGAAAGTATAACCTACATAGGCAACAACAACTTCCTTATGGCTTACTGCCACATTGCTCACAACTGCTGGATTGGCAACGAGGTAATTATAGCAAACGGGGGGACTCTTGCAGGATATGTAAAAGTGGAAAATAAAGCCGTAATTGGAGGACTAACCGGCATTCACCAATTTGTAAGAATAGGAACTCTTGCTATGGTCGGTGGATGCACCAAAGTTGTAAAGGATATTCCTCCTTTCACTCTTGCCAATGGAAATCCTGCACTGCTCTGGGGGTTGAATGTGGTAGGACTTAAAAGGGCCGGAATTCCACTGAAAACTCGTGAAAAATTAAAAAAAGCCTATAAGATTTTATTCAAATCAGGTCTCAATACCACACAGGCTTTAGAGAAAATAGAAAATGAATTTGAAAATATCCCTGAGGTAAGGTACCTCTGCGACTTTATCCGCTCTTCCAACAGGGGTATCTGTAAGGAAAGAACAAGACAAAAATAATGGATATTCTCCAGGCAACTCTTCTTGGAATACTGCAGGGAGTGACAGAATTTTTACCCATAAGCAGCTCCGGTCATCTTGCTATAGTCCAGCACTATTGGGGAATAAAAAAATCTCAAATTTTATTTGACGTACTTGTCCATGCGGGAACGTTGGGTTCTGTTTTTGTCTTTTTCAGAAAAGATATTTTCCTCATGCTTGTCTCACTTGTAAAACCTGGTAAAAAGGATGAGGAAAGTATAAAATATCGCCAGCTTACTCTGAGTGTGCTTGTGGGGACAATTCCCACCTGCCTTATAGGTCTTGTGTTTTACAGGATAAAGGAGGTTTTTTTTCTTAATGTTTTTTTTCCATCTTCAATGCTAATTTTAACCGGGATTTTTCTTTTAATAGGAGAGAAGATTTATTTAAAAAACCCATCTCCAAGAGAAAAAATAAAATTAAGTGATGCCCTTTTTGTAGGTTTTATGCAGGGGATTGCTCTTATACCAGGTATATCAAGATCAGGCATTACCATATCCTCTGCGCTCTCAAGAGGAGTTAAAAGAGAACTTTCTTTCCTTTACAGTTTCCTGCTTTTCATCCCCGCAGCAGCCGGAGCCTCAATCCTGGAAGGAAGGGAAATAGCTCTAAAACCTTATAAATTAAGCTTCCCTATTCTTTTTGGAACCCTTATAGCCTTTCTTGTGGGGCTTTTGTCTCTTTTTGCCTTAAAGAAGGTTCTTCAAAGAAAAAAACTTACCCTGTTCTCTTTTTACTGCTGGATTGTTGGGGGAGGAACAATTTTACTTGAAATAATAAAGATGATGAAATAAAAAGCTGCGGGAAAGCTTGACATTGAAGAATAGAAAAGTAAAATTAAATTGGACAAGATAAAAAGGAGGTTGGCTGCCGTAGTATCAAAAAAGAACCAGCTTAAACCAGTTGGAGCTAAGAAAAGAGAAAAGGCTATCCTTGTAGCCTTAGAAAAAGGCAGAGAAGCAAAGGATAGCTGGACAACAGAGGATTCCCTGAATGAACTTGCTCAGCTGGTTAAGACGGCGGGAGGTATTGTCCAGGCAAGAGTAGTTCAGAAAAGGGAGAGACCAGATCCTGCCTTCTACATAGGAAAAGGCAAAGCTGAAGAAATTGCTCATCTCTGCCAGAAGGTGGAGACAGATGTAGTTATTTTTGATGATGACCTTACTCCTTCCCAGCAGAGAAATCTTGAAGAAAAAATAGGTGTGAAAATTGTTGACAGAACCCAGCTCATTCTTGATATCTTTGCCTTAAGAGCAAAATCCAGCACCGGAAAAATTCAGGTAGAACTTGCCCAGATGGAATATCTCCTTCCGCGTCTTAAGGGTAAAGGAATAATTCTTTCCCGTCTCGGAGGAGGAATAGGAACCCGAGGTCCAGGAGAGACCAAACTTGAGGTTGACAGGAGGAAAATAAAAGAAAGAATAATAACTCTGCAGGAAAAACTGAGAAAAATAGAAAGACAGCGCAAAGTTACCAGAAAAAAAAGAAGGAATTTCTGGACAGCAGCCTTGATAGGCTATACCAATGTGGGTAAATCCACTCTTCTCAATAAAATAGCCGAAGCAAAGGTTAAAGTTGATGATAAACTGTTTGCCACTCTTGACCCCACTACAAGAAAAGTAATCCTTCCCACAGGAGGAGTACTGCTTTTAACCGACACTGTGGGCTTTATAAATAAACTTCCCCACCACCTGGTGGCTGCTTTTCATGCTACCTTACAGGAAGTAGAGGAAGCTGACATTTTAATTAACGTACTTGATGCCTCTCATCCAAAAATGCTGGAGCAAAACCGCGCCACCTACACTGTGCTGAAAGAGCTCGGAATCCAGGAAAAACCTATAATCAATGTTCTCAACAAAGTTGACCTTGTTGAAAACAAGGCACAACTTGAAAGATTGAAAAGATGCGTTGATTCACCTGTTGCCGTATCAGCTTTGACAGGATACGGTCTTGATAAGCTTTTAGAAAAAATAGCCAGGGTAATTGAAAAAAACATGGTGGAGGCAACTTTTTATTTCCCTTATGGAAGAGATGATCTTGTTTCTCTTATCTACCAGAATGGAGATATAAAAAAGAGAAAATACCTTGCTGACAGGGTAATGGTTCAGGCAAAAGTTAGCCTGCAAGTTGCAGAAAAACTTACAAACTATAGAAATGGAGGTAAGAAAAGTTGAAAGTAGTGGGCATAAATGGAAGCCCCAGAAAAGGTGGAAATACGGAAATTTTGATCAAAAAGGCATTTGATATTCTTGAGGAAAAGGGAATATCAACTGAACTTATAAATCTTGGGGAACTAAAAATTGAACCCTGTGATGCCTGCAAATACTGCAGAAAGAACATAGGAAAATGCCATATTGAAGATGATTTTGAAGTTGTATTTGATAAGATACTTAAGGCAGATGGAATTATTTTAGGAAGTCCTGTTTATCTTGGCTCTGTAACAGCACAGATGAAAGCTTTGATGGACAGAGCAGGATACATAGCAAGGGCAATGGATAAACCCTTCAGAAGAAAGGTTGGAGGAGCAATAGTGGTGGCAAGAAGAGCAGGCCAAAACTTTACCCTAATGCAACTTATTCAATTTTTCAATATTTTTGGAATAATAATTGCAGGCTCTACCCACTACTGGAATATAGGTTTTGGAAGAGAGAAAAAAGATGTGCTTAAAGACGGGGAAGCTATTGAAACTGTAAAGGATTTTGCAGAAAATATGGCCTGGATTTTGAATATTATCAATAAAAATAAAAACACGGAAGAAATAAGCGCGAGGTAGAACCTTGCTCTCACCTCAAATGATAGTGATTCTTCTTATTATATGTATAGGCTTTTCTGCTTTTTTCTCAGGATCTGAGATAGCTCTTTCCTCACTTGGCAAAATAACTTTAAAAAGACTGGGTAAGGAAAATCCCCGCAAGAAAAACCAATTTGAACTTCTCCTCTCGGACCCCTCTCGCTGGCTTGTTACAATCCTGATAGGTAACAATCTTGCCAACATCGCAGCTGCAAGTCTTGCTACAATACTTGTTCAGCAATGGGTGGGAGGAACTGAGGGCAGAGTTGTCGGAATTGTAACAGGAGTGATGACTTTCATAATCCTTTTATTTGGAGAGATAACGCCAAAAAGGTACTGTAGAGAAAATGCAGAAAAAGTTGCTCTTAAGGTTATTGGACCTATTTTCTTTCTCTCCAAGATTTTATCCCCTGTGGTAACAGGACTTTCCTTCTTGAGCAAAGGGATTTTAGGGCCTTCAGGCGAGAAATCTATTCCAAAAATAATTACGGAAAAAGAAATACATACCCTTATAGACATAGGTCAGGAGGAGGGAGCATTAGAAGAGAAGGAGGAACAACTTGCTCATTCTGCCCTTGAGTTTGATGAGACAAGCGTTAAGGAAATAATGACCCCTCGCACAAAGGTAGTGGCTATCTCGGAGAATGCAAGTCTTAGGGAACTTGCAAAAATCATAAATGAAGCAGGGTATTCACGAATACCAGTTTACCAGGGAAGATTGGACAACATTGTAGGAGTAGCCTACGCAAAAGACCTTTTACCAATTGCTGATAAATGGGAAAAGCTGAAAGCAAAAGATATAATGCATCCTCCTATATTTGTCCCTTACACAGCAAAACTTACCGAGATACTTCATCAATTTCAACGAGAAAAAACACACCTTGCTATAGTGGTTGATGAATACGGAGGAATGGCAGGAATTATAACCATAGAGGATGTGCTTGAAGAACTTGTGGGAGAGATTGAAGACGAATACGATAAGACTTCCTCTCAGAAAATTCAAATCTTAAAGGATGGCTCTGCTATAGTCGAAGGAGACACAGATATTGACGAGATTAATGACAAGCTCAATACCTCTCTTCCAGAAAAAGCAGCAGCATTTGAGTCTATTGGAGGACTCATATTTAACTACCTTGGAAGAATCCCCCATAGAGGGGAAGTCATAGAGCAAGACGGAGTAAGGATAGAGATAATAGACGTTGATAAAAGAAGAATAAAAAAGGTAAAAATATCTCCCCTCTCCTCTCAGAAGCCAAAATCTGATTTGTAATCTGCTATCAGGCATGCTTTTCCCATCTTAAAAGTTCCATAACAGAGGATAAAGTCCCCCCTTCTTTTATCTCTTCTCTTATTCTATTTTCTCTTTCAAGAACATCCATGGCTCTGTTAACTATTTCTGCTGCTTTTGCCTTAGGAACAACTACAAGACCATCCTGATCACCCAGAATCCAATCACCTGTAGAGATAATTCTACCTTCTATCTTTAAAGGAACACCTATCTCACCAAATCCTCTCGGCTCTCCTGCGCAGGGAGTAACAATTTTAGCATAAGCAGGGAAACTTAACTTTTTAATCTCTTCCACATCTCTTATACCCCCATTAATTACCACTCCTGCAAGGCCTTTCTGAACAGCAGAATGAGTTGCAAGTTCTCCCCACACAGCAGGACCTGTTCCTCCTGCGTCAATAAAAAGCACATCTCCCTTTTCTGCTTTATCAATTGCTTCCACCGGTTTTGCCCAGTCTCCCGGATAAGTCCTAACTGTAAGGATCTTTCCTATCATTTTCTTGCCTTCAGGACCAACTCTGACAAAACCTCCAAGCTCTCCTCCTCTGTGCATGGCATCGGAAAGATTTGCCGTTGAGACTATTCTTAAAACCTCTCCCACCTGTGATTCTGAAACCCTCTTGAAAAGATCTGTCTTTATAACCACCCTTTCCTTCATCGCTTTTTTTATAGTCTGGGTGGCAGAAAAAGGATCTTTAGCCTTACAAATAGCTCCCCCCACTATTAATATACTGGCACCTGCCTCCACAAGAGGACCGGCAGTTTCAGAGTGCACTCCTCCCGCCACAGCAACAGGTATGCTTACCTTTCCAGCGACCTCCCTGACATGAGCAATGGGATCTTTCCCCCTCATTTGATCATCCACTGAAATATGGATCTCCACTATATCTGCACCCATCTCTTCAACTTGTTTTGCCCTTTCAAGAACTGAAGGAACATTCATCAAATCCACCATCACCTTACCCCCATAGTTTCCTGCAGCCCGGATACACTCCTCAATAGTGGAGTCAGAAGACACACCCATTACACAAACAATATCAGCACCTGCTTTAAAGGCTATCTCTGATTCTATCCTGCCAACATCCATAATTTTAAGATCGGCAACAATGGTAATATCAGGGAAAGCTTTTCTCAGAGTGCGAATACTTTCCATCCCCTCGCTTTTTACAAGAGGAGTTCCTACCTCAAGCCAGTCTGCTCCTGCTTTTACTGCTTCCTGTGCTACCTTTAAAGCTCTTTTTAAATTTACAAAATCAAGAGCAACCTGCAAAAAAGGACCCATTCTCTTTCTCCTTTGTTTTTATCTACCTTATTAGTATTTTAATTAAAAAAACAGAAAGGGTCAAAGAAGATAGGAGTATATTTTTTCAATTTGAGAGATACTCTTTTTTATATCGTGCTCCCTTGCAAGATAGAAGGAAGCTTTTTGCATGGACTCTTTCAAAGAGGGGGAAGATAAAATAAGCTTTATTTTGTTTGCTGCATCGCAAGGATTCTCAAGGTCAAAGGTGTAACCGTTAATCCCCTCTTTTACCATCTCAGATGCAGCATTTTGCGAGCTTCTACCAACAAGAATCACATTACCTGTAGCCATAGCTTCAAGGACAACGATACTCTGCAATTCAAAAAAAGAGGGGAGAATAAAAATATCAGCCTCTTTATAAGCAAGAATAAGCTCTCTTTGGGGTAAAAATCCTGCAAAAATGATTTCTTTTAAAAGTCCCTCACACCTTGCCCTATCCTCAAGTTCCTTTTTTAGTTCACCTCTTCCTACAAGAAGAAGCCTTGTTTTGACCTTTTCTTTTTTTAAAATCTTCATAATTTTTAAAAGATAAGCTACATTCTTTTCTCTGCTTAATCTTCCAACATAAAGCAAAAAGGGAAAATCCTTTAATCTAAACTTTTCTCTGAACTTTTTTCTCTCTTCAAAGCTTATCTTAACATTTTTGAATATATCAAGGTCAACACCATTGCTGACCACTTCCACTTTTCTTGAAGAATAGAAGGAAAGAATTCTCTTGCCAAGAAAGGAGGGAGAAATTATCACATCGGGAATGGTATAATAGTAAGAGAACCACATTTCCACAATTTTTTTAAAAGGATAAAGGATAAAGACTCTGTAAGGTATCACATTGCCCACCTGCACATGAAAACCAGCAACACAGGGGATATTTATTTTTTTTGCAGCAATAAAACTTTGCCATCCTAAAAAAGTTGGAAGGTTGGAATGAACAATTTCAACTTTCGCCCTCTTCAAAATAGGTACAATTTGAGACCAAAAAGCAATTGCAAAATAACCCTTGTGAGGAACAAAAATAGAGGGAAATCTTACAATTTCAATATCTTTCACCTGGGGAGGATTGGGAACCTTTGAAGTCAAAAAAAGCACCCTGTGGCCCTTTTTTGAAAGGTTTTTGCAAAGATTTTGAGTGGCAACACCCTCTCCACCCCATGCAGGAAAAGCCTGATCAGACACAACACACACTCTCATCCCTGACTTTTCTCCACAGAACTTTTCCCCCAGAGATATCTGACCCCTATGTGCAACCCGGTAACAACAGCAACTACTACAAGAAGAAGATCAGCAATTCTTACCATTAATGTGTATGCAAGAGCTTTTTCTGATTGAACACCAATTATACTGAATATTCCTATCTCTCCCCATTCCAAAATCCCCAAAGCACAAGGCGTAAACTGAAAAGCAAGGATAATGTGAGTGAGAGCAAAAAGAAGAGAAAGCTCGGACAGGGTAAAAATCCTGTGCAAAAAGTAAAAAAAGATGGCAGGTTTTATAAAGATAAGACCACCTACAACAAGATTTAACAGGAAGGCCTGAATGGTGCTT
>DRTT01000146.1 GCA_011372105.1 Candidatus Aerophobota bacterium | reverse complement strand
AGTCAGGATTTACGTGACAAAAGAGGGTCAGGTTGTTGATGTTGAAATTATCCACACATCAGGCTGGCATGATTTTGACGAGGAGGTTCGCAGTGCACTTTTAAAATGGAAGTTTACTCCGGTGGATGAGCCAGGAGTTAAAACCTATGAAGGTAGCTTTTACTTCCGTTTCACAGATTAAATCTTAATCTGATTTTTTTGGAAAATCTTCCTGGAGGGATGAAGTTATGATCTGGAATCCTGAACGTGAATGTATGAAAAGAGAAGAACTTGAAAAAATTCAGGTTGAGAGATTAAAGTTTGTTGTTGAAAGGTTGTATGAGAGGCTTCCTTTTTACAGAGAGAAGCTTGATAAAGCCGGTGTTAAACCTCACCAGATAAAGTCTTTAAAGGATTTAAGGTTTCTCCCCTTTACCACCAAGGAGGAGCTGAGGCAGGGTTATCCTTATGGTCTTTTTGCAGCTCCTCTTGACCAAATAGTGGAATTCCACATGTCCTCAGGAACAACCGGGAAACCTGTAGTTGGTGGTTATACAAGGGGGGATATAGATGTGTGGTCAGAAGTTATGGCAAGAGCCCTGTCCAGTGCAGGGTGTACTTCCAGGGATATAGTTCAGAATGCCTATGGTTACGGTCTTTTTACGGGGGGGTTGGGCGTTCATTACGGGGCACAAAAAATAGGAGCAAAAATAATTCCCATTTCCGGGGGACAAACAAAACGTCAAATTATGATAATGAAAGATTTTGGTTCTACTGTCCTTACCTGTACACCTTCTTACGCTCTGCATATTGCAGAAGTAGCAGAGGAGATGGGAGAGGATCCTGTAAAACTTCCTGTGAAAATAGGAATTTTAGGAGCAGAATGCTGGTCAGAAAGCATGAGGGAAGAAATTGAGAAGAGGTTGGGTATAAGAGCCTTTGATATTTATGGGCTTACAGAGATTATAGGACCTGGTGTAGCCCAGGAATGCGAGGAAAGAGCGGGTCTTCATATTTATGAGGATCATTTTCTTCCTGAGATAGTTGACCCTGATACGCTGGAACCTCTCCCGGAGGGAGAAGAGGGAGAGCTTGTTATAACTACCCTGACAAGAGAAGGAACCCCCCTTTTAAGATACAGAACAAGAGACATATCCTCTATAACCTATGAGCCCTGTGGGTGTGGTAGAACTATAGCCCGCATTTCCAAGATAAAAGGTAGAACAGATGACATGATTATAATAAGGGGGGTTAATGTGTTTCCTTCTCAAATTGAAAATGTTCTTATGAGAGTGGAGGAAACAGAACCTCATTACAGGCTTGTTCTTGAAAGGAAAAGGGGACTTGATGATTTGACTGTGGAAGTGGAGACAAATCCCGAGATCTTTTTTGACGAGGTTAAAAAGCTTGAAGAGATTGAGAGAAAAATAGCAAAAGAGATAGAAGAAGAGATAGGACTTCGGGTGAATGTGAAACTTGTTGAGCCCAAGAGTATAGAGAGAAGCGCAGGGAAAGCTAAAAGATTAATTGACAAGAGAGCTCTTAAATAGAGTAAGTAAAAGTAAATAAGGAGAAAAGAAAATGCTTGTAAAGCAGATTTCTGTTTTTCTCGAAAATAAAATAGGAAGACTTGCTGAGATAACAGAACTTTTAGGACAGAACAGGATAAACATAAGAGCACTTGCTATAGCTGATACCACGGAATTTGGCATTTTGAGACTGATAGTGGATAACCCTCAGAAAGCTCAGAAAATTCTCGAGGAGAAAGGATTTACTGCCAAGCAAACCGATGTTATAGTAGTAAAAGTTGCCGACAGACCCGGAGGGCTTTCGGAAATATTGAAAGCATTAAAGGACTTTTCTCTAAATGTAGAGTATCTTTATGCTTTTGTAAAGCAGTCCGGAGAAAATGCTCTTGTTGTGTTCAGGATTGAAGATACGCAAAAAGCTTTAGATATATTCCGTGAAAAAGGTGTTGAAATTGTTTCCCCAGAGGAGATTTATAAGCTATAAGGTATGATATAAAGATGCCTGTGAAAGAAAAAGATATTGAATTTTTAGAAAGAGAAAAATTAGAAGAAATCCAGCTTTCTCGTTTTAAGGAAGTAGTTAAAAGAGTATATAAGAGTTCTCCTTTTTATAAAAGGGTTTTTAAAAATGAAGGTATTTCTCCTGAAGATATAAGAAGTGTTGGTGATATAAAGTTTTTGCCTTTCACCACAAAGGAAGATTTAAGAGAAAACTTTCCCTTCGGGTTTTTAACCCTCCCTCTTAATAGGATTGTTCGTGTTCATACTTCCACCGGGACAACTGGAAAGCCTAAAGCTATCTTTTTTAGCAAGAAGGATATAGATGAGGCAGCAAAACTTGTTGCTCGATGTATGAAAATGACGGGAGCAAGACCTGGAGATGTTTTTCAGAATATGATGAGTTATGGTCTTTTTACAGGAGGGCTTATGTTTCACTACGGAGCAGAGAAACTCGGGGTTCTTGTGATTCCTGCAGGTGCAGGCAATACGGAAAAACAAATTGAACTTATGAAAGATTTTAAAACCACAATTCTTCATATAACTCCAAGTTATGCTCTGTATCTTGCAGATGTTCTGGAGGAGAGGGGGATTGATCCTAAAAAGGAACTTTGTTTGAGGATAATGTATCTTGGTGCAGAACCTTATTCTCAAAAGACGAGAGAAAAAATAGAAAGTATATACGGGGTAAGTGCTTTTAACTGTTATGGTCTTTCCGAGATGAATGGTCCCGGGGTCGGATTTGAATGTCCTGCAAAAGATGGGATACACATATGGGAGGATAATTACATTCTGGAAGTAGTTGATCCTCTAACCGGTAGGTCTTTACCAGAGGGAGAAGAAGGAGAGCTTGTTTTAACTACCATTAACAGAGAGGCAATGCCTGTTTTAAGATACAGAACAGGGGATGTTGCTTTTATTTATTCTAAAGAATGTGAGTGTGGCAGAACTCACAGAAAAATTTCTTTTATAAAAGGTAGAACGGATGATATGTTTATTGTTAGGGGAGTGAATGTATTTCCTTCAGAGGTGGAGAGAATTTTAATGAACACACCAGAGGTTGCAAGGAACTATCAGATTGTGCTTGAAAGAGAAAAGTCCCTTGATGTTATGAAGATAAGGGTGGAGATAAAAAGAAGATTTTTTGATGGTTCTCTTGAGCATCTTAAGGCTCTTGAAGAGAGAATAAAAAACAAGATAAAATCTGAATTGATGGTTACACCCAGAGTGGAACTTCTTGAGCCAGGAACACTTCCAAGGACAACCGGCAAATCAAGAAGAGTAATTGATAAAAGAAAGCTTTAAAAATAAAGGAGTGCAGGTTGCAGAAAAAAATAAAGCAGGTGTCAGTTTTTGCCCGGAATGAACCTGGCAGAATAAAGAAGATAACAGAAGTCCTTGCTGATGAGAATATAAATATCCGCGCAATAACCATTGCAAGTGGAGATGACTACGGGGTGGTAAAGCTTCTTGTTAGTGACCCTTTGAAAGCCTGCAGGGCTTTAAAAAAAGAGGGGCTTTCTGTTGCTTTAAATGAGGTTATTGCGGTTCAAATGGAAGATAAGCCCGGAGGTTTGTGTAAAATCTTAAAGATTTTTACCGAGAATAAAATAAACATAGAGGATGCCTACGGGTTTGTGATAAAATCAGGTGAAGTTGCTGTTCTGGTGATAAATATCGCAAATATTGAAGAAGGTATAAAGATACTTTCTTCTCAGGATGTAAGGCTTCTTACAGAGGAGGATCTTTACAGGCTTTAACGTTTGTTTAAAAGACTCTTTTCTTTTTCATTCCCTTACTTTTCCTCTTCCATAATTGCCATAAAAGCTTCCTGAGGGACGTTTACACTTCCAAATCTTTTCATCCTTTTTTTGCCTTCCTTCTGACGCTCAAGAAGCTTTTTTTTCCTTGTTACATCTCCTCCATAAAGGGGGGCAGTTACATCTTTTCTTAAGGCGGGGATTGTTTCCCTTGCAATTATTCTGCTACCAATTGCAACCTGTATAGGGACAGCAAATTGATGGCGGGGGATAAGTTCCTTTAGTTTTTTTGCAAGATAACGTGCCTTAAGGTAAGCTTTTTCTTTGTGGACTATTACGGAAAGTGCATCAAGCAACTTCCCGTTAACAAGAACTTCAAGTTTAACAAGGTCTGCTTCCTTGTATCCTGCATGTTCGTAGTCAAAGGTGGCATAGCCTCTTGTAACTGACTTTAATTCATCGTAGAACTTTGTTGCAACTTCCCCAAGGGGGACATTATAAGTTAAAAGAACGCGCGATGTATCAAGCCACTTCATATCTAAAAATTTGCCTCTTTTTCTCTCAAGGAGTTCAAATACAGCTCCCATATACTCTTTCTGGGTTATTATATTTGCCTTTATGAAAGGTTCTTCAACAGCTTCTATTTTTTTGTTTGAAGGAAACTTTGCAGGATTATCAATTTCTCTTACCTCTCCATCGGAGGTGAGAACTCTGTAAGCAACATTGGGAGCAGTTGTGATAAGATTAAGATCAAATTCTCTCTCTAATCTTTCCTGCACTATTTCTTTGTGCAGAAGACCTAAAAATCCACAGTGGAAACCAGGACCAAGAACAGGGGAATTTTCCGGTCTGAAGGTAAAAGAGGGATCATTTAGCCTTAGTTTATTTAAGGCATTTTTTAATCGCTCAAAGGTTTCTCCTTCTGCAGGATATATTCCGCAAAATACAACAGGCTTTGGTTCCTTGTATCCGGGAAAAGGTTTTGAGGTGGGATTATCCTTTTCGGTGACGGTATCTCCAACTCTTAAATCAGATATATTTTTTACATTAGCAATTAAATACCCCACCTGGCCTGACTCAAGACTTTCTTTAGGGTATCTTTTAAGTTTCAAAATTCCCACCTCTTCGACTTTAAATTCCTTACCTGATGACATTATGATAATTTTCATCCCGGGTTTTATAACACCTTCAAACACGCGGATATAGGCAATTACTCCTCTGTGGTTATCAAAGAATGAATCAAATATAAGAGCTTTAAGGGGAAGATGGTTTGCACCGGGAGGGGGAGGTATTTTTTTTACTATAGCCTCAAGAATCTCCGGGACACCTTTTCCCTCTCTCGCACTTGCTAAAATCACCTCGGAGGAATCTTTACATACTCCCAGTTTTTTAAGCTGAGACTTTACCCTTTCAGGATTTGCAAGAGGAAGGTCTATCTTGTTAATGACAGGTATTATGACGAGGTTTCTTTCTCTTGCAAGGTGAAAATTTGCCACAGTTTGGGCTTCCACTCCTTGAGTTGCATCAACGAGAAGCAAAGCTCCTTCACAGGCAAAAAGTGCTCTTGAGACCTCATAGCTGAAATCGACATGTCCCGGCGTGTCAATTAAATTAAGAGTGTAATCCTTTCCATCTTTTGTTCTGTAGGATAGAGTAATTGTGTGGGCTTTTATGGTAATTCCTTTTTCCCTTTCAAGGTCCATTGTGTCAAGGGTTTGTTCTCTAAGTTCCCGGGGAGAGAGAGTATGGGTATATTCCAGCAATCTATCGGCAAGTGTAGATTTCCCATGATCTATATGAGCTATTATGGAAAAATTTCTTATATTTTTCTGGCTCATCCCCGGGTTTTTTCTATGAAGCAGAGTTTGCCTTTTCTTCCTGGCTTTGTTCCTCTGAAATTTCTTTTTCTGCTTGATTTAATTTTTTCATAATTTTAGATTTTTCTCTTGATACTTTGTTTTTATGCCATACACCTTTTGACCAAGCAGAGTCAATGATTTTTATAACTTCCGGAAGCTTCTCTTTTGCCTCTTCAATTTTCTTATCCTTGATAAGTTCAAGAAATTTTTTTATACTGTTTTTTACTCTGCTTTTAATTTGGCGATTACGGATTGTCTTTTTTATTGTTTGTCTTAATCTTTTTTTAGCAGATTTTGTTCTGGGCATATTCTTCACTCCTTGATTTTATTTTTAGAAAGTTTATAAAAATTTTTCCTTTTGACAAGGAGGAAGCAAAATAGAAAAGGGAAAGCTTATAAGGTCTTTTGGTATAGTGAGTCTTGGAACTTTTATTTCTCGAATTACAGGCCTTATAAGATTGCAAGTGATTGCCTATCTTTTTGGTTATTCTCAGGCAACAGATGCTTTCTGGTTTGCTTTTTCTATCCCTAACCTTTTACGAGCTCTTTTTGCAGAGGGAGCTTTAAGTTCTGGTTTTATCCCGGTATTCAGTGAATATTCCTCGTTAAAAGGAGATAAAGAAGCTCTAAAACTTGCAAATAATGTCCTTAATCTTCTTTTGATTATAACAGGACCTTTTGTTATACTGGGGATATTCCTTGCTCCCTTTTATATTCCCCTTATTGCTGTTGGATTTAGACAAAACTTTTCTCAACTTAAATTGACAGTTTATCTTACACAAATTATGTGGCCTTTTCTTTTATTTATAAGTATTGCAGCTCTTTTTATGGCAGTTCTAAATTGCAGAGGGCACTTTACAAGCCCTGCTTTTGCCCCTGTTCTTTTCAATCTTTCCCTTGTTTTCTTTGCATGGATTTTTATTGATAAAATAGGTATTTACAGTCTTGCTTTTGGAGTTGTTATGGGGGGTATGCTACATTTTTTTATTCAACTTCCTTTTCTTATTAAAAAGGGATTTAAATATAGATTTACTCTTTGTCTTAAAGATGAAGGGACAAAAAAAGTGCTAAAGCTTGTTTTGCCAGCTTTCCTGGGAGGTGCAACTCTTCAGGCAAGCGTTCTTATTACGAGAATATTTGCTTCAACTCTTCCTGAAGGAAGTATTTCAGCTCTTCAGTATGCCATGCGTCTTATTCAATTTCCTTTAGGACTTTTTCCTATAGCACTTTCCACAGCTTTCTTTCCTCATCTTTCTACTCTTGCCGCAGAAGGGGACAGGGAAGGTATTAAAAAATCTGTCAGCATGGGAATGAGGGTTATTTTTTTTCTTCTTATTCCCTCTGCAGTTGGTCTTGTAATGCTGAGAAAAGAGCTTGTGGCGGTTTTGTTCCAGCATGGAGCTTTTTCTTTAAAAGATACACTGCTTACAGGTCAGGCGCTTTTTGGCTATTCCATTGGCCTTTTTGCTATGGGAGCTTGTATGATTTTAACCCGTGCTTTTTATTCCTTACAGGACTTTTTAACTCCTCTCAAAATATCTTTTCTTTCTCTCCTTGTAAGTATTCTTTTTAATTTTATTTTGATAGGTCCTTTAAAAGTTGAAGGACTTGCACTTGCCACCTCTTTATCCAGTATCTTTAATATGCTGGCCTTAATTTATCTTCTGAGGAAGAGACTTAATGACATAGAAGGATACTCTATCTTAAAGTCCTTTATTAAGTCTTCCTTTGCAGGGCTCTCTGCGGGATTTTTCATTTATCTTTTGTCAAGAATTTTTAAACATTTAGGGATTGGATTTTCTTTCCCACAGATGATTTTTTATGTTGTATTATGTGTTGTTTCAGGATTTTTTATAGTTATTATCCTTTCCTTACTGTTAAAGTCAGAGGAATTAAATATTGCACTTTCTTTTTTATCCAGGAGAAAATGAGCTCCTATCTTTTGAAATTTATGGGAATTGATCTTGCTGGAAAAGAGGAAAAACCCACAGGATGGGCGGTAATAGATAATAATCTTTCCCTTTGGACAGAACCCGGAGAAGTTTTTGGTAATCTGGAAATTATAGAAAAGGTAAGGGAAATAAGACCTGAGTGGATCGGAATAGATGCACCTTTGAGTTTTCCAAGAGGAAAGGATAAAATGAGGCTTTGTGATAAGAAATTGCGTCAGTTTGGCTCTCCTGCTCTTTCTCCTTTTTTTCTTTCTTCCCTTGTTAAAAGAGGTATGGAGATTGCAAGAATACTGAAAGACGAGGGATACAAATATATAGAGGTTTATCCAAGAGCCACTCAAAAGATTTTAAACATTAAAACAGAGGGGAAAAAACCAGGGAAATCCTGGTGTATCTCCTGCCAGAGAGAAATTTCAAAACTTTTAAGAGGTATTTTGCCACCGGAAAAAAAGGTTTACTCTTCACATGCTCTTGATGCTATTTTGTGTGCCTATACTGCTTACTGCAGGTGGAAGGGAAATTATAGAGAAATTGGGGGCGAAGAAGGCAAAGTGGTTGTCCCCTGTTGACAAAATGCTTTTTAGTGTTAGTTTAAAATTAGTTTCCGGGCAAACGATTTTCTTAAAAGGGAGGTTGGAGTTGGAGAAGGTAATAGCTGTTATCCTGGCTGCCGGAGAAAGTACCAGGATGAATTCCCCTATCAGCAAGCTTTTACATAAAATAGGTGACTATTTTTTAATAGAATTACCAGTGAAAGCATGCATTAAAGCAGGAGTTGGCAGAATAATAATGGTGGTTGGTCACCAGGCAGAGAAGATAAAGGAGGTTGTGGGGGGAAGGTGTCTTTATGTTTATCAGGAGGAAAGGCTTGGAACAGGTGATGCTTTGAGAAAAGCATCCTTTCTTTTTTCCAGCTTCAATGGGGAAGTTCTGGTTCTTCCAGGTGATGCTCCCTTTGTAACCTATTCTATTTTAAAAGATATCGTGAGATACCACAGAGAAAAAAATTCTGTCGCAACTATTTTAACAGCCTTTCTTTCTGATCCTGCTTCTTATGGTAGAGTTGTTCGAGATAGTAATAATACCGTAAAAAAAATAGTTGAGAAAAAAAACGCCACTCCTGAGGAATTAAGAATAAAGGAAGTTAATTCTGGTGTTTACTGTTTTGATGCGCAGAAAATTGTAGAGGTTTTACCTCTTCTTAAACCTGATAAGGTAAGCGGAGAAGTTTATCTGACCGATGTTTTTGAGATTTTCTACAGTAAAGGACAGAGAGTTGAGGCCCTTTGTGTTCAAGACCCTCTTGTCGCTATGGGGGTGAATACTCCCTGCGATCTTGAAAGGGCAAGAAAGATTTTTGCGCAAAAATACAAAAACTTAATAAATTGAAAAAATGTCTTCCTATATCTTGATTATAGATCAGGGAACAACGGGAACAAGAGCTATAATTTTTGATGAAGGTGCAAACCCTATCTCTCAGAGTTATCGTCAGCTCAACCAGTATTATCCAGAGCCTGGATGGGTAGAGCAGGATGCGAAGGAGATATGGCAAAGCACCCTTTCTGTAATTAAAGGAGTTATTGAGAAAAGCAAAATATCTCCTTCTAAAATAGAAGCAGTAGGCATTACCAATCAGAGAGAAACAACTCTTTTCTGGGATAAAAATACAGGAGAACCCTTAGGAAGAGCTATAGTCTGGCAGTGCAGGAGAACCGTAGATATTTGTGAGAAGTGGAAAAAACAGGGGTTTGAAAAAATTGTAAAGAAAAAAACAGGCCTTTTTCTTGACCCTTACTTTTCGGCAAGTAAGATAAGGTGGGCTATAGACAACATTCCTTCTTTTAACTTCTTGATCTCTCAGGGTAAAATTCTTTTTGGAACAGTGGAGACTTATCTTATATTTAAGCTTACAGGAGGGAAGAAGCACCTTACTGATTACACAAATGCCTCAAGAACCATGCTTTTTAATATTCACAGGTTAAAATGGGACAGGGAACTTCTGAGTATGTTCGGGATTCCTGAGAACATTCTCCCCCAACCTCTTCCCTCAAGAAGTATTTTTGGTAAAACAGAAAAAGTACCCTTTCTTCCCTCAGGTATACCTATTGCTGCAGCAGTGGGAGATCAACAAGCCTCTCTTTTTGGGCACGGGTGCACTCTTTACGGGGATACTAAGATCACTTATGGAACAGGATGTTTTCTTCTTGTAAATACCGGAGAAAGGTTATTTGATTCTCCAAATCTTATCACCACTCTTGCCTGTGACTCTAAGGGGATGCCCTGCTATGCTCTTGAGGGAAGTATTTTTATTGCAGGAGCCGCTATTCAATGGTTAAAAGAAGGGTTGCAGGTTGTAAGTGATCCTTCTCAAACTGCTGAGATGGCACAGAGGATTAAGGATACAGGAGGTGTTTATTTTGTGCCTGCTTTTGTTGGTCTTGGGGCTCCCTACTGGAATCCAAAAGTAAAAGGTGCTATTCTGGGTATTACAAGAGGCACAAAAAAAGAGCATATAGTAAGAGCTTCTCTTGAAGCAATTGCCTATCAGGTTAAAGACCTTGTAGGTGTGGTTGAGGATACAATGAAATTTAAAATAAAAAGGCTCAGGGTGGATGGAGGGGTTTCCAGAAATGATTTTCTTATGCAGTTTCAGTCAGATATTTTGGGCGTTCCTGTGGAGAAGGCTCCTTATAGTGAGACCACTGCCTTTGGGACTGCACTTGTTGCGGGTCTTACCACGGGACTTTGGAGCGAGGAAAAAATAAAGTTCTTTTTGAAAAAAGGGAAGGTTTTTTCGCCAAAAATGGATGAAGAAAAAGCAAAATTTTTATACCAGGGCTGGAAAAAAGCTCTTTTACTCTTGACTGGAAAAGCATAATTTTTTTGCTCTGGACTTTTATCCTTAGATGGTTAGAATATAAGAAAATTAGGTTTGGAAGGCTTAGATGGAGAGAATTTATATATTTGATACTACCTTACGTGATGGAGAGCAAACACCAGGTGTTGCTTTCACCTGTGAAGAGAAGGTGAAGATAGCAAAGGCTTTGGAAAAATTGGGAGTTGATGTAATTGAGGCAGGTTTTCCCGCTTCTTCTTCTGGAGACTTCAAGGCGGTTAAACTTGTTGCTGAAGAAGTCCAAGGTCCCACAATAGCTGCTCTTGCAAGAGCTCTACCTGAAGATATTAAAAAAGCAGCAGAGGCAATTAAACCTGCAAAAAAAGGTAGAATTCACACCTTTATAGCTACCTCTCCTCTGCATATGGAATATAAACTTAAAAGAAAGCCCGATGAGGTTTTGAAGATAGCAGTAGAGGCTGTCAAGCTGGCGAGGGAGTACACGCAGGATGTTGAATTCTCCCCTGAGGATGCTTCAAGAAGCGATTTTTCTTTCCTTTGTGAGGTAATTCAAGCTGTTGTTGAGGCGGGTGCAAGAGTGGTTAATATCCCCGATACAGTTGGATATGCGACACCTGAGGAGTTTGCAAATTTAATTAAAAAAATAAAAGTTAAAGTTCCAGCCGTAAATCAGATCACGTTAAGTGTTCACTGTCATGATGATCTTGGCATGGCTGTTGCTAATTCTTTGAGTGCGGCAAAAATGGGTGTAAGACAGATAGAGTGTACAATTAATGGAATTGGAGAAAGAGCAGGTAATGCAGCTTTGGAAGAAATTGTTATGGCAATAAAAACAAGAGAGGATTTTTTTGATTTCTATACCGGGATAAATACAAAAGAAATTTACCCTACATCCCGTCTTGTTTCTCATCTAACAGGTATCCCGGTTCAACCCAACAAGGCAATAGTGGGTAAGAATGCCTTTCGTCACCAGGCAGGAATTCATCAGGATGGTGTCTTAAAAAAAGCAACAACTTACGAGATTATGACACCTTCTTCAATTGGACTTAAAGAAAGCGAACTTGTACTTGGTAAGCTATCCGGACGTCATGCATTCAGAGAAAGATTGAAGAAGCTCGGGTTTAACCTTACTGAAGAACAATTTGAAAGATGCTTCAATATTTTTAAGAACCTTGCTGAAAAGAAAAAGGAGATATTTGATGAGGATCTTATTCTTATTGTGGAAGAAGAAACTGCTAAAATTCCCGAGTTTTTCTCACTTGAATACATTCACACTGTCACCGGAAACAAAGTCCTTCCTACAGCTACAGTAAGGATAAAAAAGAATGGCAGGATTTTCCAGGAGGCAGCTTGCGGAGATGGCCCAATTGACGCCACTTACAAAGCAATAGATAGGATATGTAACCTTGACCTTACTTTAGTTGAGTATTCCATTCAATCTGCGACTGGTGGAAAAGACGCTCTGGGAGAGGTTACTGTCAGAGTTAAAAAGGGAGATATTCTTGTTTCAGGAAGAGGTTCTTCTACTGACATAATTGAAGCAAGTGCCAAAGCTTATATTAATGCTATCAATCGTTTGCTGTATCGATATACAAGGGAGGAAAATGCAAGAGATAATTGAGAAGATAAAAGATATAGAGGAAAAATTGGAGGAAGAGATAGGGAAGGCAGATATAGATAAAATAGAGGTTATAAAGACAAGGTTTCTTGGAAGAAAAAGAGGAGAAATTACTCTTTTACTGAAGCAGCTTCCGGGTTTGCCTCCGGAAGAGAAACCCAAAATAGGTAGACTTTTAAATGACCTGAAAAAAAAGGCTGAAAAGCTTATAGAGGAGAGAAGAAAGTCCCTTGAGAGGAAAAGAGTCGAATACAAGATAGATGTTACTTTCCCAGGGGAAAAACCTCTTACAGGTAAAATTCATCCTTTAACCCAAACCATCCGGCAAATTAAAGAGATTTTTATTGGGCTTGGATTTGAAGTTGTGACCGGTCCTGAAATAGAGACAGAGTACTATAATTTCGAAGCTTTAAATATACCTGAATTTCACCCTGCTCGGGATGAACAGGATTCTTTTTATATTGATTTTAAATCAGGTTATCTTCTGAGAACTCAGACGTCTCCTGTTCAGATAAGAGTGATGGAAAAATCCTTACCTCCTATAAGGATTATTTCGCCAGGTCTTTGCTACAGAAGGGATGCAATTGATGCTTCTCATTTTCCTGTCTTCCATCAGGTAGAGGGTCTTGCTGTGGATAAAGATATTACCTTTTCTGACCTTAAAGGATGTCTTACCTATTTTGCAAAGGAGATGTTTGGTGAGGATACAAAGTTACGTTTTCGTCCAAGCTATTTCCCTTTCACAGAACCGAGTGCAGAAGTTGACATAAGTTGTATTATGTGCAAAGGTTCGGGTTGTAAAGTTTGTTCTGGGAAGGGATGGTTAGAGATACTTGGTTGTGGAATGGTTGACCCCGAAGTCTTTAAGAATGTGGGGTATGATCCGGAAAAGTATCAGGGCTTTGCTTTTGGTATGGGGGTTGAGAGAATATGCATGCTTAAGTATGGCATAGATGATATTAGACTTTTTTTTCAAAATGATTTGAGGTTTTTAAAGCAATTTTAAAGGGGGCAGTTTTGATCCAATTTGAAGGTGAGCCATCTTTTGATGTTGGTATTAAGAATGTTAAGAGAATAGAAGAGGTTAAAAGTGGAGATTTAAAATCTCCTCCCTTAAAAGTAAAGGTTTTGGGAGTGGGCGGGGCAGGTTGCAATATTATCTCTCGTATTTTTCCGCACAGCTTTGGTAACGTGGAGTTTGCAGCCTGCGATTCAAGTATAAAGGCTCTCTCACTGTGCGAGGGAATGAAGAGATTTTTGGTGGGAGAATCAGTGACAAGAGGATGGGGTACAGGAGGGGATAAAGAGGTGGCAAGGAGGATTATCCAGGAAGCAGAAAGTGACATAAAAGAGTTTTTGGATAACACCAATCTTTTGTTTGTTGTCTGTTCTTTAAGTAAGGGTTTAGGAGCAGGAGCTTCCCCCGCGATCTTTAAGATAGCAAAGGAAAAGGGAGTTTTGAGTGTTGGTTTTTTTGTCCTGCCCTTTGAATTTGAAGGTGAGGAATGTGTTGAGAATTCCAGGAAGGTTTTAGAAGAGCTCTGGCATCTTGTGGATGGAGCTGTAATTGTTTCCAATGATGCTCTACTCAATTATTCTAAGGAAGAGTCTGGAAGTTCTTTTTCTCTTGATGAGGCTTTTACAAAGATAGATGAGATTCTGGAAATTTTTCTGCAGTCAGTTGAGGTTATTCTTTACAGGCCGGGGTTAATTAGTGTTGATTTTGCTGATCTTAAATCTTTTCTAACAAAGGGGAAGCAGATAATGATAACAAAAGGTAGAGGTAGTGGAGAGAGGTGTGTTGAGGAGGCGATGGAGGAGATTTTTTATTCTCCCTTTTGGGGAGAAATTCCTTTCAGAAAGGTGAAGGGGATTTTACTTAACATCTTTGCAGGAAAAGATTTTAAAGTAAATCAACTGAAAAAGATTATTCTCTCCTTACGAGAGAAAGCAGGCTACTCCATACCGATTAATTTCGGAGTCTATCTTGAAAGGGAATCCTCAGATGATCTTACTTTGACCTTGATTTCTTCTGTCGCAAAAGAGCCTGGCTTTAAGGGGGATAAAGAGCCTTTTCGAAAAGAGTTAGAATCTGGTAGGTATGACCAGCATGATCTTGACGTTCCTACTTTTCTAAGGAAAAAGTTAACTTGATTAAAATATAGCGGTGAAAGTTTAGTTAAATGTTTAAATGGATTAAAGAAAATAAAGGGAAAATCCTGGGTGGATTAAGTGGATTTTTGTTTGCTCTTATTCTTATTTTTGCCTGGCCTATTATACTCATGGCAACTTTTGTACTGACGGGTATTGTGCTGGGAGCGTTCTTTGATGTATTTTACAGAATTCGCAAATGGCTGGAAAAGTCAATATACGAGAAAAATTCCAATGAAAAAAGTTAAAAGAGAGGAGTATCTCTATGAAAAGGGCAGATGGCAGAGCTCCAGATGAAATTCGTCCTATTTCTCTTGAGAGAGGTTTTATAAAACATGCGCAGGGATCTGCTCTTATAAGTTTTGGCAATACCAAAGTTTTATGCGTTGCAATGGTGGAGGAAGGTGTACCTCCTTTTTTAAAAGGGACAGGTAAAGGATGGCTTACTGCTGAATACTCAATGCTTCCTTATTCCACTCCAAACAGATCTCCCAGGGAAATTGACCAGAAAAAGGGTAGGTCCTACGAGATCCAGAGATTAATAGGAAGGTCTCTAAGAGCGGTGGTGGACCTTAATAAAATTCCGGACAAGACCATCTGGATAGATTGTGATGTTCTACAAGCAGATGGTGGGACAAGATGTGCAGCTATAACAGGATCTTTTGTCTGCCTTCTCGATGTTGATAACTGGCTTCAGAGAAAAAAAATTGTGGATGACACTATAATAAAGGATTTTCTGGCAGCTGTTTCCGTAGGGCTTGTTAATGATGAGATTCTTTTAGATCTTACTTTTTATGAGGATTCTCGGGCAAGTATAGATATGAATCTTGTGATGACAGCAGGCAAAAAACTTGTGGAGCTGCAGGTTAGCGGGGAGGAGTATTTTTTCTCCAGGGAGCTTCTGGATAAGTTAATAGATGTTGCCGAAAAAGGGGTAGAATTTATTATCCAGGAAGAAAAGAGGCTTCTTTAATGGAGCTTGTTCTTGCAACAAGAAATTCTGACAAAATAAGAGAGATAGAAAAAGCTTTAAAAAACCTTCCTATAAAAATACTTACCTTCAAAGACTTTTCTAATTTTCCCTATGTGGAAGAGAGTGGAAAGAGTTTGAAGGAGAATGCTCTTTTAAAGGCAAAGGCTATAGCAAAATTCACAGGAAAACTTTCTCTTGCTGATGATTCAGGTCTTGAAGTTGAATATTTAAAGGGAGCTCCAGGAGTTTATTCCTCTCGGTTTGCAGGTGAAAATGCCTCTTATGAGGATAATAACAGAAAACTTTTATCTTTGTTAAAGGATGTACCTTACGATAAAAGAGGAGCTCTTTTCAGGTGTGTGATAGCTTTTGCAAAGCCTGAGGGGAAGTATTTCATTGTGGAGGGAGCCTGTCCGGGTAAGATAGTCTTTTCCCCGAGAGGAAGAGGTGGTTTTGGTTACGACCCTATTTTTCAACCAGAAGGTTATAAAAAAACTTTTGCACAGCTTTCCCTTGAGGAGAAAAATCGTATCTCCCACAGAGCAAAAGCTCTTTCTAAGGCAAGAGAGATTTTGGAAAAACTTATAAGAAAGGGAAATAAATTTTTAGTTGGGATTACCGGCAATATGGGTTGTGGCAAGACCACAGTTTCAAGTTTTTTTGAAAGAGAGGGCTTTAAGGTTATATACGCAGATAAAATTGGTCATCAGATTTTAGAGGAAGAAAAAGTAAAGGAAAAACTTCTCGCCTTATTTGGAGAGGATGTATTAGGTGATAATAGAAAAGTATCACGGGAAAAATTAAGAAAGATAGTTGGTGAGGATAAAGGGAAACTTTACAAACTGAACAGGTTGCTTCATCCTCTAATAAAGCAAAAGATATGGGAAATCTTAGAAAGGTGCGAGGATAAAGTCATTTTCATAGAGGCTGCCCTTATTTTTGAAGCAAGCTGGGATTTTTTTATGGACAGAATTATTACTGTTTTCTGCTCCAGAGAAAAGCAAATTGAGAGGATAAGAAAAAAAGGTTTTGAACCTGAGCAGATAAGGGCTTTGCTTGATTCACAGCTTCCTCAGGAGGAAAAGATAAAAAAAGCAGATTTTGTTATCCAGAATGAGAAAGCTTTAAAAGAGCTTGAGATGGATGCAAAAAATGTTCTGAGGGAGATTTTGGAGGAAGTAAAAATTGGCTGCAAGAGCTGACAAGGAAAAAATTTGCCGGATATTTAGGGAAATGGCAGACTTTCTTGCTATAAAAGGAGAAAATCCCTTTAGGATAAGAGCTTATGAAAAGGCAGCAGATATTATTCAGCATCTTTCAGGCAATATTGAGGAACTTTACCAAAAAGGTGAGCTAAGTAAAATTCCCGGGATTGGTAAGGGTATGGTAGAGAAAATAGAGACGATTCTTAAAACAGGCACTTTACCAGCTTATGAGGAATTGAAAAGGTCTTTTCCAGAAGGACTTATTGAGCTTCTTTCAGTCCCTGATGTTGGACCCAAAACTGCAAAACTCCTTTATGAAAAAATAGGAGTAAAGAACTTGAAAGAGCTTGAGGAAGCCGCAAAGGCAGGTAAATTGAGAGATCTTCCCGGATTAGGAGCTAAAAAGGAGGAGAATATTTTAAGAGGTATAAGGCTCTACAAGACCCGTTCTTCAAGAATTCTCCTTGGAAAAGCCTTACCTCTTGTGAAAAGTATTATAGAGGAACTGGAGAAGAAAGCGGGCTCTTGTATAGAGAAAATCTCTATGGCAGGCAGTTTACGCAGAGGGAAAGAGACTGTTGGAGATATAGATATTCTTGCCACTTCTCCCAGTTCTTCTTTTTTGATGGAAGTTTTTACAAACCTTTCTTTTGTTAAAGATGTTCTGGCAAAAGGGGAAACAAAGTCCAGCATTTTGACCGGTGATGGACTTCAGGTAGATCTCAGGGTTGTTGCCTCTGACTGTTTTGGTGCCGCAATTCAGTACTTTACAGGTTCGAAGGAGCATAATATAAGACTTCGAGAAAAGGCTATAAAAAAAGGTTTAAAGATAAACGAATATGGTGTTTTTACTCAAAATGGAAAAAAGATAGGAGGTAAAGAAGAAGCAGAAATTTATGACATTTTGGGTTTGTCGTTTATTCCTCCAGAATTAAGGGAAGATAGAGGAGAAATTGAAGCAGCGGAGAAAGGTGCTCTTCCTGATCTTTTAGAGGAAGAGGATATAAAAGGTGACCTTCATATTCACACAAAGGCAAGTGATGGAGCAGATGATATTGAGGATATAGTGGAAAAAGCAAAAGAAAAAGGCTATGAGTATATTGCTATTACTGACCACACTTATTCACTCAGAGTGGCAGGAGGGCTTGCCCCTGAGGATATACTTGCTCAGGTTGAGAGGATAAAAAAGGTAAATTCCAGACTTTCCGGGATTAGAATCTTAAGCGGAGCTGAGGTTAATATACAGCTTGATGGAAGCCTTGATTTACCTGATGAAGTTCTATCAAAGCTTGATGTCGTGATTGCCGCTGTTCATACAGGGTTTAGACAGGACAAAGATGTAATGACAAAACGTGTAATCAAGGCTATCTCTCATCCTCTTGTTCATATTCTTGCTCATCCCTCTGGAAGACTTTTGGGAGAGCGTGAAAGCTATGCCATTGATCTTGACAGAGTGCTTGATGTAGCTGCCAGAAAAGGGGTGTGGATAGAGATAAATTCTCAACCCGAGCGCCTTGACTTAACCGATTACTGGGCAATGGAGGCAAAGAAAAGAGGGGTAAAGATAGTAATTAACACTGATGCTCACAGCAGGGATTCACTTGATTTTATCAAGTTAGGTGTGATTACTGCTCGCAGAGGATGGTTGGAAAAACAGGATGTTATAAATACCCTTTCCTTAAAAGAACTTCTTAAAGAACTTAAGAAGAAACATAAAAAGATGTAGAGGAAACGCAAAAAGATGTTATTGAGTTGGTTCAGGAGGCAGGGCTCTTTTTAATGAGAGAATTCCAATTTTGTAGCGGGCCATAACTGTAAGTTTGGGATCTGTATCAAGCTGCGATATTATGCCGAATTCTGTGATAGCTTCTGGTATCTTATTTTGAGCTTCATAGGCGTTGCCCAGTAGAAAGTGTGCTTCAGCACTTTGTGGATTCAATTTAACAGCTTCTTTTGCGTCTTTCTCTGCGGCAGAGAATTTCCCCAATCTCATCCAGCTCATTCCCCTTGCAAGGTAGAAGTCGTATAACGAGGGATACCTTTCTTTTGCCTTGATGAAATAACTTTTTGCTCTATCTTTATCTCCCAAAAACTCACAGATAACTCCTGCCATAAGATAGGCAACAGGTTCCTCGGGGCTAATTTTTATAGCTTTTTGATAGGTTTCAAGGGCGGGGTTTATTTTTCCCTCTTCAAGAAGGCGCTCTGCCTCCTGAATGCAGCTTATATAAGGGGTAGGCTTTGGGAGGATATAAGTAAAAAAAAGATAAACAAATCCAAGACATGCCCCTGCTATTATTGCCCGCTTTATCCATTTTCTTTCAAATCTTCTTTTTTCCTCCCTTATTATTTCGTCAGGATACCACCACCATTTTTCAGGAGGGATGTTTTTCTCTTGCCTGTAAAAAACAGGGTCACCTGTTGAGCTTTTTAATTTTTTCCAGAATATCTTTGCCTTCTCTTTAATAATCTGATCAAGACTATCCAGTCTTGATTTTTCTGCTGAAAGATCTACCCCCTTTTTTTCTAATTTCTCCATCAGATTTTTTATCTTATCTCTCAGCTCAAGCGTCTCAATTACTTTACCATCTTCAATTTCCTCTATCTCCAGGAGGTATTTTCTATAATTTTCTATCCACTCTCTTAATTCACCCCGGGTCTCTCTTTTCATCTCTTAGTTTTAAAGGAGCCTGTTTTTTCTTTCTCCGAGCCTTCTGGCAAATTCTCTTGCCTGGGATACTGTCTTTATACTTCTAAAATCTATGACTATGGAACCTTTCTCCTCAAGTCTTTTCATTATTCTTTTCATAGCCTTTGATGTTCCCAGAGGTCTGGGATAGACAAAGACCACTGATCTTTTTCCCTGGAGTCCTGAGCATTTTTTGATGAAACTCTCAAGGCTTTCAGAGAACTTACCTCCCCACGCACCTTCAACAGCACTTCCTACAAATACAAGTTCATACTGAAACAGACTCGGGATTCTTGTGACTTTCTCAGTTCTTATTTCATCTACTGTGTGGCCCTGACTTTGGAGGGTTGCAAGTATTGTCCTTGTAATTCCATCAAATTTTCTTGACCTACTGGAGTAGACTACTGCTATTCTCATTTTAAAATTTTGTGTAAATTGGTTTTATTTTTTTCTTCCTGTGATAGGTTTCTACCTGAGCTACAAAAGTTCTCACTTTGTTCAGGTAATTTGCCTGGCGTGAACCGTCATAAGATAGAGAAAGTATAGGAAATTCAGGGAAATCTCTTTCTATTTGAGAGGTTACTGCTACAGTTAGATTACCAGGCATACAGGTAAAAGGCATCACATTTACAACCCCATCTCTTCCCCTTTCTATTGAACTTATTATTTTACCCACAGAGAGTATAGCTTCTCCTCTGAGGGATCTGTGAATGTATTTTTCTCCTAATTTAATTATATGTTCAATGTCAGGTTCTTCAAATCCTTTTATAAGGTCTTTAAAAGGCTCTTCCAAACGCTTATCCACTATCTCCTGATAGAAGTTTCTTATTCTGTTTTTTATAAATTCAAGAGGTTTTCCTTCTCTCAAAGTTGTTTCTTTATACATCTCGTTTGTATAAAAGAACCATTCTCTCATAGAAGCAAGCTCAACTTTCAACCCCAGTTTTTCAAGTTCGTCTATTATAAAAAGATTAGCATAGGGGTTGTGTCTCACATATATCTCACCTACAATTGTTACCACAGGTTTTTCACTCTTTTTTCTTTCTATTTTTTTGAATCTTTAAGCCGCTTCTCTCATTAAAGGCAAACGGGGTTTCTCTTCTCTTATAGCCTGACACACCTTCTCTCTGTATTCCAGGTAAACTCTGTCTGTTTCACCTTTATTTTTTTCATCAGGGCGAATTATTCTCTGAACCTTTCTAAGAATATCAATGGCTGCAATCCCACTCCAGGCAAGTTTTGTAAACCTTACACCGAAACCTGCATAACTGTTTTCAGAGCTTAAGGATATAATGGGTATTTGTGGGTAACCTATTCTTTTTAAAAGCTGCTCCTGAAATTTTTTGTACTGACCAAATCTGCACGGACCTTCTGCTGTCCCCATAAAGAAAGCCACTTTTTCAGGGTTAAAATCCTTTCTTTTCATTACCTTCAGCATGTCACCTGTTGTTAGAATACAGGGATAGCATTCTCTCCCCGTTGTGTATTTTTGCCCTTCTCTTACAGATTCATCATCACTTGGTGGCATCACCTCTGCTCTTTGTCCTAATGCTTCAAAGGTTGCTTTTAAGGCATAAGAGTGATCGTCCATGTAAGGGATATAAATTACTCTATCATTTCTTGAGAAATCTTTTGAAGAGGGTATAATGGTTTTTCTTTTCTCTTTTTCTTGAAGGAGTGTTCCTTGAATGCTATCAAGGAAAGCCTCAAGTCGTGTTATTATTCCAGCCTCAGCCGAATGCTCGTCTATCTGAAGTTCCAGGGAGGGTCTTTCCATTTCCTCTTCAAAAAATTTTGTCACAAAGGAATCCGGTCCACATCCAAAATTGGTTATATAAATAGGATAAAGATTCTTTGTTTTTTTAATTTCTCTTGCTGCAGCAAGGATTCTCTGACCATAGTTCCAGTACATATTAGGGTAATCTTCTGCTATATTACTTGGATTAAGATCAAGAAAATCCATGGGTATTGCCAGCATTCCAAGCTCTGCCATTTTATCTGCAATGTCCATGTTTAAGCCTGGATCACATCCATTGTATGGGCGGGAGATTATTACAAATCCTCTTTTATCACCCAAATTCTTTAATACCTCCTCTCCTTTTTTTCTCAGGGCTTTGTAAAATTCGCTCTGGACTTTCTTTGCCACATCAATTGCTCTCTTGATTTTTTTCTCATTATCTGTTAGCATTTTTCCTATGCTCATCAGAGATTTATCAACCCCTTCTCTCAGAGATATTTTTGGTTGTAGAACTTTTACAGAGTACTTTTCTAAGGGAATTGCAGAATTTATGAAATAAGGAAGTCCCTGTGACCAGGGACAGTTATAAGTTCTTCTGAGACGCTTATCTTTTTGTGGGAAGTCAACAATACTTGGGAGAAAAAGATAGTCAACTCTTTTTTCCAGAAGGTCCATCACATGGCCATGGGCTACTTTGATGGGGAAACATACCTCAGCTGTTACAAGCTCTACTCCTTTGTGAATTATCCTGTCGTTTGTTCTTGAGGAAAGGACTACTTCAAATCCGAGTTCTGTAAAGAAACTTTCCCATAAAGGAGAAAGTTCAAATGTATGCAAAGCTCTTGGTACCCCGATTTTTTTATCGCCTTTTCTCTTTGAGTACCTTGTGAAAAGGAGTTTTTCTCTTTCCTTGAAAAGATTTGGTACTTTCTTTCCCCTTTTTCCTTCTTTGCCGCTGTATTTTTCACATCTATCTCCGTAAGTTAAAGGCTCCTTTTCTCCTTCAATAAACACTCTGTTGACT